>JACQXL010000058.1 GCA_016208805.1 Planctomycetota bacterium
ATATCGCCAGATTATCTGTCACATTATTACTCTTTACTTTCGTCTTATTACTTTCGTCCTGCATCAGCCATCCTTCGGATTTCTATCGTTACCAGACGATACTGCGTCAGATGAAAGAACCGCCATACCTGCAGATTTATCTGACCTCGTATTCCAATCAGGAGGTAATTATGCTCAAGGTTGATGGCGGTTACAAGGTGTGCGGATACACCACTGAGCGAGAAAGACAGTTTACCTCAGCCACAATTCAAACCAATAGCAGAGCAGGCGAGTTCATAACGGTTAAAGTAGTGGGCAACGAAGTGGTGCTGGGCGATGCGATGGTGGATGGAGACGATATTGTAATTGTTCCCGATAGCCCAAGTAACTTAATGTATCTGCGCACCATACCGGTCAAAGGCGAAACAGTCCTAACACGTCCTTATCGCGGTCGGTTGCGTATCAAGATAGCAGACGATAAAATCAATATAACTAATATCATTGACCTGGAGAGTTATCTGCCCGGCGTGGTCAGCAGTGAGATGGATGAAAACTGGCCGGCTGAATCGTTGGCCGCCCAGGCCATCACGGCCCGTTCATTCGCATTTTACCGCATCAAACAGTCCAAACTCAGGAGTGCCGTGCTTGATTACGACCTGACGGACGACATATTCTCGCAGGTCTATCGCGGCGAGGAGCGCACCGGCCCGAAGACCCGCCAGGCCGTGGAGTCCACCCGCGGCGTTATTATGCTCTATGATGCCAGGATATTCAACTGTCTCTATCACGATACCTGCGCCGGGCATACCGAACCGGGTAACCTGGTGTTCGGCCTGACGGCAATTGCGCCTTTAAGCGGCAAGCCCTGCGGGTTCTGCACCCATTCCAAGCATACCAACTGGCAACTCCGGCTGACCCAGCAGGAAATTATCAGCGGGTTGAAATTGGAAGACACCAAAACCATAGAATCCATCCGGGTGACCAAAACCGCACCGGGCGGCCACGCCCTGGAAGTGGCCTTAAAAATACCCAACCGCGAGGAAGAGATACTGATGAACGCCCAGAAGTTCCGGATTGCGCTGGGCCCGAACCGGCTTCGGAGCACGATGTTCCGGATAGAGAAAATTGGGAACGATTTCGTATTCACCGGCCACGGCTGGGGCCACGCGGTCGGGCTCTGCCAGGAAGGCGCCCGGGGGATGAGCAATAAGGGTTATACCCCGCTCCAGATTCTTGAATACTATTATCCGGAAGTCAAGGTGGTAAAAATATATTAACATCACCACAAAGACACAAAGAAATGGCTAATGTCTAATGACGAATGCCTAATGAATCCTCAATGACCTAATGTCTAAATTAGACATTTGTGCTTCGTCATTCTTTCGTCATTAGGATTTAGGCATTAGTCATTTTCCTCTATGTTCAGTTTTAGTATTAAAGCAAAAGATGTTGGTTCGTCAGCCCGTTTAGGTGAATTCTCCACCCCACACGGTTCGTTTGAGACTCCCTGTTTTATGCCGGTGGCGACCCAGGCCACCGTCAAGACGCTCTCGCCGGAGCAGATTAACCTCACTAAATCATCTATTATCTTATCCAATGCTTACCATTTGAGCCGCCGGCCCGGCGAGAAAGTGATACAGGAACTGGGTGGGCTCCACAAGTTTATGAACTGGCCGGGACCGATTCTGACCGACAGCGGCGGGTTCCAGGTATTTTCGTTGGCTAAACTCAACAAGGTAACTGATGAGGGCGTGCAATTCCGCGACCCGGTCAACGGTGATGCCATTTCTTTTACGCCGGAAAGCGTGATTAAGATACAGGAGGCGCTCGGGCCGGATATTATTATGCCGCTGGACCAGCCGGTACCGTATCCGACGACATTGGAGATGGCGAAACGTGCCAACGAGCGCACCACTAACTGGGCCAGACGCTCACTGGCCGCAAAGTCCAGAACCGACCAGATGCTTTTCGGCATTGTCCATGGCTCTACTTATAAAGACCTGCGCCGGCAATCGGCCGAGTCATTAGTTGAGTTAGGGTTCAAGGGATATGCCATCGGCGGGTTGAGCGTGGGCGAAGGAACGGATTTGTTGTTTGACTCGCTCGGGCCGGCGCTGGAAATCCTGCCCGGAGATGCGCCCAGATACCTGATGGGCGTGGGCACGCCGGAAGATATTGTCCGTGCCGTCAATATGGGAGTAGATATGTTTGACTGCGTGTTGCCGACCCGCAACGGCCGCAACGGCTGGGCATTCACATCCGAAGGAGTTGTCAGAATCAAGAATCTCCAATACCAGAAAGACCTATCGTCGCTTGATGCCAAATGCGGATGCTACACCTGCCGTAATTTCAGCAAGGGCTATCTAAGGCATCTATTTATGAGCGGCGAGATACTGGGTATGACGTTGATGTCCATCCACAATATCTATTATTACCAGGCCTTGATGGAAGGGATACGGAATAAGATAATCTCGTAACCCGAAAACCGCTTTCACCACAAAGACCTAACCACAAAGACACCGTTCACCACAAAGACACCAAGGCACAAAGAACCCCTAAGATTTACCTTAGTGTCTTCGTGCCTTCGTGGTTATGGTTATCTCACATAGCCCATCAGGTAGAGTTCTGCCGCCGTAGTCACGCCGTCCCGATAGACCGATGTCACGAACTTGCGATTAGCATCTAACGGCACCA
>JACQXL010000098.1 GCA_016208805.1 Planctomycetota bacterium
GGGTGATTGTAAAACCCGGTGAAAAATTAAGCCTCCAATTGCACCGGCATCGGAGCGAACACTGGGTTGTGGTCAATGGAACTGCCCGGGTAACCGTTGGCAATAAGGTGAACTTAGTCCGCGAGAACGAAAGCACCTATATTCACAAATTAACACGCCACCGGCTGGAAAACCCCGGCAAGACCCCGCTTGAGCTTATTGAAGTCCAGAATGGTAAACATTGCGTTGAGAGCGACATTGTCCGGTTTGACGATATCTACGGGCGGATAAAGTAAATGACCACAGCGGTGACGGACCACCAATTTTCAAACCGTTGATTCAAGCGTTCTAATGCATAGTTTCCCGAATTTAACTGCACTTCCTGCATCTGGATAAATAAATAGATCGCGCTGGTTTATCTGGTTTTATCCCCCCTCGGCGGCGAACAGACATTTAATCAGCGGGCTATTTTTTTTCTTGACACTACCTTTTAAATAATTAGAATGCCTATTTCGGAAAGTAGACATAAAGGGGTGCTTACTGAAATGAACTTTACAGAATTATACCGCACGTTAAAAAGAACCAATTATCAAATTTTTTCCACAGCTGATATCCAGACGCTTTATCCAAATGAAACCACATTGAACCTGAAGAAATTACTTTATCGCTGGCGGAAGCAGCGCTGGATTCTACCCCTGAAAAAAGGACTCTACGAATTGAGTTATCCGCAGGACCTGAATATCCCGGACTTATTCGCGGCCAACAAGATATACACGCCTTCCTACGTCTCACTGGAAACGGCCCTTTCTTATTACAGCATTATCCCGGAAGTCTCAATGGCCGTTACTTCCATCACCACCAAGCCAACCCGGCGGTTTAAGAACCACCACGGACTCTTTACCTATCGGACCGTAAACCCGGCCGCATTTGCCGGATATACAATCGTTAAATACCGCGATTATGAAATCCTGATGGCCGAACCGGAAAAGGCCCTGGTGGATTATTTATATTTCAAAACATATTCATCCCGCAGGGACCGGACCGGTAAAATCAGTTTTGCCGATGAGCGGTTAGACCGCCAGGCAATCCGACAGATGAATACCAAGAAACTGAATGCATATGCCCGGTTATATGGCAGGGAATTTGACGTATTAACGGGACACAGACCCTAAGTACAGCAAATCATAAAAGGGTGTCCAAAAAACCTGTTATCGTCATTCCCGTGAAAACGGGAATCCAGAGTTCTGGATACCTGCTTTCGCAGGTATGACACTTTTGAAGGTGGTCTATCAATAGATAGAATCCTTGCTTTCGGACACTTTATTGTGATTTGCTGTACTAAGCCTTCCCTTAAGGCAGTTTGGCTCCGCATCTGGCGGACCTTAAGGACAAACTGTAGGACAGACTGCGAACGCAGATTATACGGATTTGTCCGTCATGGGGCTATAAGGTTTCGTAACTTTGTGTCTTTGTGGTGAATAATATTAACGTTAACATGGAGTATCTTTATGCTTTCGTATGATTCTTTGGTTGAACAGTCAAAACTGCGCGGTATGCCGTCCACCAAGTTCCGTGGTATCCTGCGCGAATACCTGCAGGTGCTGATTCTTAAGGAAATCTATCGCACCGGGCCCGGGCAAAAACTCTTTTTCACCGGCGGCACTTACCTCAGGCTCGTCCATGGGCTGAAACGGTTTTCCGAAGACCTTGATTTTAATACGGCCAAGATAACCCGTAAGGAGTTTGAAACGCTGGCCTTGAAAATCGCCGCGGAACTCAAACGGGTCGGACTCAACGCCCGCCCGGCATTCGACCATTGGGATAATATCTACGCGGCTAAACTGGTTTTTCCGGATGTTGAAAAGTCATATAATATCATTTCCAGATATTCCGGCAAGACCGGCATAATGATAAAACTGGAAACCAATAAACCGCATTGGCAGATAAAAAGCGAAACAGAGATGGTGGCCGGGTTCGGCGAGTTTTATCCCTGCCGGTGCACCCAGCGCGGGGCGCTCTTTGCCGATAAGATAGACGCCCTTGCCAAAAAACAACGCGTCCGGCATCTTTATGATATCATTTTTATGCTGGCAAATAACTACCCGGTCAGCCAAGCCGTCCTTGGTTCTTTAGGCATAAAAAAAGACCCGCTGGATGCGATTGCAGACAGGGTGGCAAAATTTACCGGACCCGAGCTGGCAAAACAGGCCGAGACGCTCAGGCCGTTCCTGTTTGACGAGCGCGAGGCGGATTTGTTGGCAAATGCGCATGTGATTATTCCCGGCCTGATAGGGAAATACCGAAAAAGCACAGCTAATCAAAAAATGGTTTAGAGAATGGCTTGAGAACAGGCCGCCTATATTTTAAAACTGTTGATCTGTCCGTTTTTTAGGGTCGTTATTTTACATTAGTGTAACTTCATACGGACAAAAGGGGGGTACCCCCGGTATACCCCCCTGCATCCCCCGGTTCCCCCGCCACTGCCTGATACTATTTACGCCCTATCCTATGAAATAAGCATACATTAGCTCTTAAATAAAGTATCGTTACTTAATAAATAACCTATACTTAACTCTTAAATAACCGTATATTATCTCAACAATAACCTTACCTTATCAGGCAAATGGAATAATGTTATTTCTAATGTAACCTACGGTTAGTTCATACAGGAGGTATTGTTATCTCTAAAATAACCTGCTGTTATAACAAGCAGTGCCCCGCGCATAGTGTCACAAATCCCGTCGCATCATGAAAAATAAATACACATTAGCTTATATCCGCAGGGGTATTACCCGCCGGTAATAGGAATATTGTTAAAAAATCTTCATTTTTGCTGTCCCCTTTTGCGCTTCTGTCCGTTTAATATTATAGAGGCGAATAAAGCCCGGCGATGAGACCCATCAGGGCGGCCGGGTCCCGGACGATTACCGGGACGCCTCATTTTCCGCAATTATTATTGATTTCCCGATTTCCTTATGTATTTTGATGAGGTGAATCTATGCCAAAACAAGATATGAATGAATCCTGTTTACAGGAACTGATAGTTAAATTCCAATCCGGCGACCGGAACGCCTTTGTGGATTTATGGGAACGGGTCATCCCTTATGTCTTCCGCCTGATGAAACCGGGGATTGACCAGGACGAGGCAAATAACCTGACCGGCGAGGTGTGTATCAAATTATATGACGGCGGACTAACCAAATACCAGCCGCGCCAAAATGCCTCGTTCCTGACCTGGCTTCATAAATTCGCAATGTCCGTCAAAATAGACGAACTGCGCCGCCCAAAACCTCTGACTTTTACGGATGCGGGGATTGACCCGGTCGCGGACGAGTTAGCGGATACGCGGGAACCAAGGCATGAGCCGTTCGCGGCACGGGATAAGTCACCGCTCCAAATCCTGATTGACAAGGAAGAAGACGAATTACGGCAGAATGCCCTGAAACTACTGCCCGAACTGACGGCCAAACTTACACCGCGGGAACAATATGTGATTTATGCGAGTTTCTATGACAACAAAACGGACGAAGAGATTGCCATTATCTTATCAGGAAACGCCGAATATACGGACCGTTATAAAAAGATTAGACAGCGGGCGTTGAAAAAACTGGGCCGGATGTTTGCCGAACACGGTATTAGAACCGTGCCGGTTAAAAGATAAGCCACGGATTACATACTTCGGCAGTGGAGGAACGACTTACTGCCGAGTATAGTTGGCAGCCCGTACGGGCGCTCAAACTGCCAGACTACAGATTATCAGTGGCTACTAATGGAGGATGTGGATATGGGAAAGAAAACTGACCAAATCATAAATGAGTTTGAGGCAGAACTCAAGGCCGGCAAAAAGCCCCGTATCCGGGATTTCCAGAAACGATACGGCAACAGGATTGACCCGGCGACCATGGGGACGCTCTTTATGATTCAGGCGCTTTATGACAACAAAGATTCTATGAAACTGCCTGAAGGGTTTGCCGAAAAACAGCGCCAACTGGCTCAATCTTTAGTAAAAGGCAAACACCATAATCCAACCTGCCGGACGATGAGGATAATGGACGTCCCGCCGCCCCTGACCAAAGAAAAGGGCGGCGTGCCGGTGGTAACACTGGCCGCGGCCGGCAAATCCGAAATATACGAAGCCGGTGTGACCATGACCGAGGACGGATGGGAAAAGATTACCCGGCCTTATGACCTGCCGCATAAGGAGGTCTTTGCGGTTGAGGTCAAAGGCGACAGTCTGGAACCGCTTATCCCGGCCGGCTCGCGGGCCGTGGTTGATACCCGGAAAGAAGCGCATTCAAATTCGCTGGCCGTGGTGATTATGAATGATTACCGCGCCTGCATCAAAAAAATAAAATTCCGGGGCGACCGGGTGATGCTTATCTCGTCCAACCCGGAATACCCGCCCCGGGAAGTTGATAAGAAAGATATCTGGAAGATATACCCGGTGGTGTGGATACGGTTTAAGTAGGACGCAGATTTTCGCGGATACACGCTGATTGAATGGTAAACCCCGTATTTTGGTAGGTGCCAGAATGCGGGGTTTTTTGTTTACCAGCCACAGATTACACAGATAGACACTGATAATTTTAAGGACCATCCATTTCCAAACCCCATACGATGAGTGTGGGGTTTTTTATTGCCAATTTAACCACGAAGACACAACAGATTAAATGCATTCATGTCATCCCGCACATAAATTATGTGCGGGATAAGACCCAGTAACGTCCTTCCCCGATGTAACATCGGGGAATTACTAACTGGCTCTAAAAGGGAGGGCGTATATGTTTAACATTATGTCCGAATTCTGGAAGAAGGTCATCAAGGCGATTGTTGAGATTGTTTTGGACCTTTTGTCCGAAAAAAGAAACCACAAACCCCGATGATAATCGGGGCAGATTAACACGGAACAATCGCAGTTCGGGTCGGGTTGCCCATAAGCGTCAGGCCGCACTGTGAGCGGACAGCAAGATGCGGGCGACCCGCCCGGCTGTTTACAATATAAGTAAACTGGTTAATCGGCTAAATCCGCTTAATCCGTTTACTAAAAAGGAGATTAATATGCCTTTTGTAAAGAAGTTTGAATTAACATTGTATGTGCCCGAAACGGTTGAACCGGCCGGCGATATGCCGGAACGGTGGGCTGAAGGGCTCAAGAACAATGCCATCAGGATGAACGAACGCCGCCAGGCTAAAGTGCCCGATAGCGGCACCTTTAATACTAAGATGGCCCGGCCGTCCACGCTCGCCTTTGGGCCGTTTGTTAACCCGGCTTTTACATCAAGAAGTGGACGAACGCCTCAGAACATTAAGGATGCCCAGGGCCATAACCTGGGTACGGCCTATAATTTCTGGGACGACAAGATAAACAAGGTCTTTGCCACGGTTGACGGGGTTGAAGCCAAACGTTTCAAGGAGAAGATAGATAACTCCAAGGACCGATGGGCCACACGGGTGGCGGATAAGACCCTGCGGTTCACGGGCGACCGAATCCGGGGACGCGGGCTGGCGCCGATTGCCAGCGCCTTCTTAAGCGGCGATGCCCGGGCTTCCGGCTGGGTACGCGAAAGCGAGGCCTCCGGAACTCCTTA
>JACQXL010000115.1 GCA_016208805.1 Planctomycetota bacterium
ATCACCAGCGAGCAGTCGGCCTCCCGGCCGATGATGAAGGTGTCGGCCGTGATTTCAATACTTGGGCTGTTTGAGGGAACCGCCCGTACGGGCGCCTGCTCAAACTGCCGCACTATAACGCCGTCCGCCGGCAGTGGGCTGGAGCCGGGCGGCAGAGGGGACTTAACAAATAATTTAAGAGGCTGACTCATACGGAAATATCAGTGCTGTTAGCGAATGACTAATGTCTAATGACGAATGACGAAAGAATGTCCGAATTCCAAAATGTCTAATATTTAAGCATTAGGTTATTTGGTAATTCATTCGTCATTAGGGTTTCGTCATTAGTCATTATGGTTACTTTTTCTCCACGTCCACCTTGACCTCAAACGCGGACTGGTGCGTTGCCTTGTTGCCCTTGGCATCCTCAACGGTTATCTTGAGCGTGTGTTTACCCACGCTTAAGTCTTCCACCGGCTGGTAGTGCAGTCCGTCCGGCGTAACCAGCGTGTCGGCTGTGATTTCTACATCATCCAGCCAGATATGGACGTTCCTGGTCTTAATCTGCCCTTCACCTCCCGCTATAAGTAGCGGGATCTCCACCGATTTGTAGGAAGCCAGGATAAGCGGTCGGAGGTGGTGCGTTACATCGCCGTCCGCGGGAAAGGTATAGAATATCCTGAGGGCCGGATTCTTGACATCAACCGTTATTCTCTCTTCTGTTTTGTTGCCGGCTTTGTCTTCTGCGGTGATAACCAACTCGTATTCATCATCCTGAAGGGAAGCGGTAGTAATTTTGGCGGCGTATTTCTTGGGTTCTTTATCCTTATTCCCGTCATTCGACGGGACTCCGCTGCGCTCCGCTGGTTGGTTAAGTTGTCCGCTGAGTTTATCCAGTTTATATGTAACCGATCTGAGACCGACATTATCCTCAACCTCGGCGCTGACATCTATTGTTCCCCGTAGGTCGCCGGCCTCGGCCTGGACATCGCCCAATTGCGGTTTGGTCAGGTCCACCTGGAATTCCCAACTGCTTTCCGAGGTCTGGCCCAGATAATCGGTCGCGGTCAGTTCTGCCTTGTGTTTGCCGCCGTCAGCCAGCGCCGAGGTGACCGGATAACTGAACCTGACATAGTTTACAGAAGTCCGGGTAAGGGTCCAGCCCGTGTCTATCTTTGTGCCGTCCATCTTAAATACCAGTTTAGTCGGGTCAAAGTCCGAGATGGAGGCCAGGGTTGCGGTGACTTGGGGTTGGACATTATTTATGACGCCGTTGGGCGCCCGGCCGCCGATTACTTCAGGTTGCGGATAGAACGAGAGGTCTAAATTAAAGCGGGCGTTATCCTGCTCCACCTTCCAGCCCTGGCAGTAAATCCAGTAGGTGCCGGTAACCACATCGTTGATGGAGATGCGCTCGTCCGCGCTGGGCGAGGTGGATGCGGTTTCCTTTTCATCCATCCCGCTGATTTTGCCGTCGTTGTTCTTGTCCCGGAACAGAAACATATCAATATCCGTGCCATCGGTTGAGCAGGTGGTCTTGATATCCACGAACCGCTCCCGGGCCGGGTCAAGCACAAATGGCCCAAGCATCCAACTGCACTTGGGCAGAGGGCTGTCCGGGTTATCCTGTTTGACCAGTTGGTCTGCAAAATGCTGTGCGGGCTGGACGGCGAGCGCCAGCGGCGCGGTGGCGGCGCTCAGGCCGCCGTAGTTGGTGGCTTTAAACATGATACTGTATTTGCCGGCCGGGACCGGGCCGCCGATAAACTGCTGAATAAAGAAAGTCCACTTGCCGGCATCGGTTAGAATTGATGAGGTGTCGTGGAATGTTCGGCCGCTGTCAAGACTTACTTCCAGCGTCTTGATGCCGGCGCTATCCGCGCAGGAGCCCTTGAGCGTTAAATCATCGCCGGTAACAATCTCGTTGCGCGGCAGGGGGCTGACCGTCCCCACTGGGATCTCCACCGATATCTGGGGCTGTGATTTGGGCGTATTATAGATATATTTTACATCAAGGTTCTCGGTGGCATAGAGCGTCTGGCGGTTGCAGAATACGAAATAGAGGTCGGTATTGCCCAATGGATAGTTGTTAGTGGTTAGGTTATAGTGAATATCAAATGCCTTGGCCGGTTTGCCCTGGCGGTAGAGTTCAAAGTTCATCTTATCAAAGACATAGAGATTGATAGCGCCCTGCTTGATTGGGTATGGCGCGGTGACACTGCCCCGGTAGTTAATCCGTTTTAACTCTTTCTGGTAGTCCGTCCAGCGGGTGATGGCGAAGCGGGCCGGCGGGTTGAGCGTGGCCGCAAGTTTGTCTATGGTAAGCGTAAGAGATTTGTCACCGGCCGGGAGCGGTTGCGGTGATTTGTCTACCACGGCGTTGGTATTCGGTTTCTTGCCGGTTACCTTATATTCCAGCGTGTATGATTTATTCTCTTCCATAAAATAGTTGCGGGTGCCGGCCGAGCCGTAGGGCGTCAGGACGGTGATGTTATATCCGGGCGAGACCTTGCCGAGTTCAAACAGGCATTCGCCCTTGAGGTCGGTGTAGCCCAGGATATTGACCGGCGCAACCGCGCCGGGCCGGCGCAGGATTATCATTGCGCCTTCTATTCCTTCAGACAGTGAGGACGATTTGTCTTCAGGACGAACCTGCGGTTTGGCATCGGCATCCAGCACGCGGATGGTCAGTTGTCCGACATCGGTGTATCCGCTGCCGCAGGTAGTATATTTTGAGCCCTTGGGATTGCAGACCGTGGCGGTAGTGTGGTCAAAATAGTCGTTGCCCCAGTAACGCATTATGGATGAGCACTCGCCGGTATGGCCATAGCCCTCTCTGGTCCAGGGCGTGTTGACATCGTTAAAGGCGTTGCCGCAGACGTCCCAGACGTGCCAGCCCTCGTCGGTCCAGTATTCGTGCCACTGGTGGTCTTCGCCGCGGGTGCAGACGGAGGCCGTCGGAATCAGCATAGACCGGGCCAGTGCGGCCGTGATAATGGACTGCTCGCCGCAGGAGCCGTAACGGCGTTTGTAGATTACCCATGGTTGGAGGTCGTCGCTCAGGTAACCGAAGGTGATGAACGGGTTGGGCGCCTGCGGGCTGGACCATGTATGGAGTTGGTTGATGGCTTCCTGGAGCGTCCGGGCGCGCTGGACCCGTTCTATCAGCGGCGGGCCGTTACTTTTATCATAAGGCATCGCCATCCGCCAGAACCGGCTGACTTTTTCATCCAACTTATACCAGTCCTCCTGGTGCCGCCACCAGTCGTCCTGCGAGATGCCGTAATCTGAGTAACTCTTTTCCAGCCAGGAGGCATCAATCTTGCAGGGGATTTCATAAAGGATTCTCGGATGCACTATCCACCAGTAATAGACGTCTTTAGGGACTTCCTTCCACACGATGGCGTTAATGCCGGCCGTATTCTTTTCCATAGCGGCGTATTCCAGTGTGGAATAATTCTCTTTCTCTTTTATCCGGACATAATTGACCTTGCCGGCAATCTCGTAAATCATCCGGGCGTTTTCTTTCATAATATAGGCCTGGTCCAGCCGGGCCATTGCCCGCAGGACCTCGGCCGGCGTATTGGCAATGGCAAAGCCGACCTCATCGCGCTGGTTTTCGGGCGTCTCTTCCAGCACCTTGGTAAAGTCATCTACGGATTTGCGGTCCTCGGTGCCACTGGTCAGCAAGATGCTCTCGCTGTAATAGGTGCCATAGAACTTGGCCAGCGATTCATCGCCTTCTTCCTTGGGCTTCCATGAATATTTTTCTTCCCACCTCTTGAGACCGTTATTCTGAACCAGTTCATAATATGTATATTCGCCCAGGGTATTAGTGACCAGAAGTTCTAATGCGCCGTCGTTATTTATGTCTGCCGCGGCTGGGGCGCAATAACTGCCGCCATAGACAGATTCTACCAGAGCGGTTTCCGGCTTCCAGTCCGGGCCGAGGAATACGGACACCTTACCATCTTTACTGCCGATAACCAAATCAGTTACTTTGTCGCCGTTGACATCAGCGATTCTGGGAACCGATGCGCCGTTGACCTTTAACTGAGTTGGTTCTTTCTTGGCTCCCTTGTCCGCATCGGTCAGAGGCAAGGTTAGATAGGTTGGTTTGCCTGCGAACTTCGGCTCATTGGGTGAGCCGGCGTTGGTATATAAGGCAATCCGGCCGTCCTCGCCGCCCACCAGCAAATCCAAATCCTTATCCGAATCAATATCCGCCAGACAGGGCGCCGAATATTTGGGCAGGTCTTCCAGTTTGCTAAAGATGTCGCTCGCCTGCCATTGCGGGCCGAGCAGGCATTTGAGTTGACCTTCTTTAGAGCCGATGACCAAATCTAATTTGGCATCGCCGTTGATATCGCCGGCGACCGGCACGGGATTTGACGATAATTTTAAGCTAGTAAAGGCGAGTTTATCTTCGGTCCAGTATGGCGCGGCAAATAAGCGCAGCATTCCACTGGAATTTGCTATCAACAAGTCCGGTTTGCCGTCTTCGGTGAAATCTGCAAACAACGGCACCGCGCCCACGCCGATTTCCATTGTGAATATCTGGTGCGGTCTCTGGTTAAAGACGGTAAACTTGGGCTGGGTATTAGTGCCGAGGTTGGGATAATATTTGACCAGCCCGCTGGCCCGACCGAAGACGAGGTCAGACACGCCGTCCTGATTGGCATCCAGCCGGATTATAGACATCGCCTGATTGGCACTGTTGGTCTCCCACCAGCCGGGTTTCTTCTCAAGGGTGGCCGGATTATATACCGTGATTTTACCTTCATTATCAACCACTACTAATTCGTCCGCCCCGTCAAAATCAATATCTAATGCCGAGATTTTACCGGATTCCTTCATCTTTATGGCAGACAGAATCGTGTTGTTTTCCTTCCAGTCCGGGGCCGTGTAGCAATATAATTTATCTTTGGCATAGATGAGCAGGTCTTTCTTATTATCCTTGGTTACATCAATAAATATCGGCTGTGCCGTTCCATCCACCTTGAAATCCGGAAGAGCGCTGATAATCTCCGAGAACTTAGGGCCGGCATAGACCGCGACCGCGCCGTTGCCGGAGCCGACGGCCAGGTCAGGGATATTGTCGTTATTCATATCGCCGATGGCCGGGGCTGAATCAGAGCCGACATTGATATGGCCGAGCAGGTTGCGTAAATCCGCGTCCCATCTGGGACCGAGATACACTTTCAATTTCCCGTCCTCTCCGCCGATAATCAGGTCGGGGTAATTATCCTTATTCAAATCGGTTGAACAGATGACCGCATTATTGCTGGTCCAGACATAATCGGTCAGGAGCTGCTGGAGCCGTTTGGCCAGCGGTTTCCTGAGCCAGTCCGGCGTCAGGGCGATGGTCTTGACGGTTTTCTCCGGCAGGGCGGGCGGTATTAAGGAGTCGTGCGCCGAGATAGTCCCGTCCACGGCATTATAGTGCAAGTAACTGTATTCCTGGGGCGGGATTTCCAGAGTGACGGATTTCGTCATCTCTTGTCGGTTTGAGTCGGCCTGCCCGACTGCACCGTTCAGGCGGGCCGGCCCGCCCACCCCGTAATTGGTTAACAGGATTGATAACCCGAATGTTACTGCAATTACGCCTTTAAGACACATCTTCATACATCCTCCTTTCTCTGGTAAACACATATTTTACCGCTCAGATACCGCTATAGTCAAGATTTATTTGCTTGTAATAGGAGACGGTTTTATTATAATGACTGATGGATAACAGGATTTAACGCCCGTATGGGAGTTTAATCCTGTTGTAGAAGGAGATACCATTATTATGAATGCCGCATTTCTGCACATCCCGGTCACCGCCATCCTGCTGATTATCCCGTGCCTGATGGTCTTGAGCGCCTTCTGGTCCGCCACGGAAATTTCTATGTTCTCGTTCCGTAAGACCAAACTGTCCCTGCTGGTCAAACAGGGGAATAAAAGGGCGCTGTTGATTGAGCGGATTATGAAACGGCCGGAGAACCTTTTGAGCGCAATTCTGGTTGGAAATAATATCACCAATACGGCTATCTCGGTCCTGATTACGGCTCTGGCCATTGCATATTTAGGCGAGGAAGGCGTGCTGGTGGCGATGGTGGTAGCCACATTTTTGCTGATTGCCTTCGGCGAGATTCTGCCCAAGGTTCTGGCCAGCCAGTACTGGGAATTCACGGCCTATAATGTGGCCCGGCCGATTGGTGTGGCTATCAAACTTTTCGGGCCGCTTAATTTCCTGTTTTCTTTATTGACCCGCCTGGTGGCCGGCATCTTCGGTATAAAGATAGAATACCGCAAACCGTTTATCACCAAGGAGGAACTCAAGCACATCGTCCATATTTCCCAGGAGAGCGGACACCTGCACGAACACGAGACGGCCCTGTTGCAGAATGTATTTAAGTTCACCGATAGTTTGGTGCATGATGTGATGGTGCCCAGGGATAAAATAATGGCGGTGGATGCCAATATGCCTTCGGACCAGATTCTCAAAATGATAACCGAGAAACACTTTACCCGCCTGCCGGTCTATGAAGGCACTATAGATAATATCATTGGGGTTTTGCATACCAAGGAGTATTTTAACGTGATGTGCTACGAGAACGTCTTTGTCCTGCAGGACCTGCTGCGCGAGCCGTACTTTGTGGCCGAGGATATGAAAATAAGCGAGGTCTTGCGCGACCTCCAGAAAAACCGCGTCCATTTGGCCGTGGTCAATGATAAAAACGGGTCGGTGGCCGGCATGATTACGATTGAGAATATAATTGAGTACCGCCGTTGTTGATAGACAAGATTGCGGCCGGAGAAGTGATAGAACGGCCGGCCTCCATCGTCAAGGAACTTATAGAGAACTCCATTGATGCCGGCGCGGCGTCCGTTGAGGCCACGGTTGAGGACGGCGGCAAGAAAACCATTCGGGTGGTTGATAACGGAAGCGGTATCAGTCCGGATGATTTACCGCTGGCCTTCCTGAGCCATACGACCAGCAAGATAGCGGATGAGCCGGACCTGTTTGCCATCCGGACGCTGGGGTTCCGGGGTGAGGCGCTGGCCAGTATCGGTGCGGTATCGCAGAGCCGGTTGGTCAGCCGAACGACGCAGTCCCCCGAGGCGTATGAGATAACCATCAGTGGCGGTAAGATTAGCCAGCCCAAACCGGCGGCCGCGCCGCCCGGCACGACCGTTGAGGTGGAGAATCTCTTTTACAATACACCGGCCCGGCGCAGGTTCCTGAAGAGTTCATCCGTGGAATTGGGTCATATCACCGATGTGGTTACCAGGTTCGCTCTTTCGCATCCGGAGATACGGTTTGTCCTCACCAGCGGTAAACAGCGGCTGGTTGATTTGCCGTCCACATCAGGCGAAATCCTGGAAAGATTGACGCACTTCTTCGGACAGGAGTTAACCGACCAGATTGAGGTGGTTGCCCGTACGGGGGGAAACGATGATGCCCGGCTCAGGGCGTATATCAGCCGGCCGGATTATACCTGGCCGAATTCAAAGCACCAGTTCTATTATTTTAACCGCCGTTATATCCGCGACCGGGTCATCAGCCGGGCGATTGCCCAGGCCTATCTTAACCTGATTCCGTCCGGGCGGTATCCGTTTGTCCTGCTGTTTATAGAGATGGACCCGGCTAATGTTGATGTCAATGTCCATCCGACCAAGATAGAGGTGCGCTTCCGCGATGCCTGGCAACTGCACGATAACATCCTGACTGCCATCAGGACACATTTGATAAAATCTTCCAGTCTGCCCGGTGTACCAGAGGGCCAGCCGGTGGGCGAACCGGCAAACTGGCCGACCGGTCGCCCACTGGGTGACCCTGTGTGTCAACCGACAGACGGTCCAATGAAGGCGCTGGTGGATTTCTTTGCAACAGGGAAGACGGAATTCACCGCAGAGGCGCCGAGAACGCAGAGAGAAGATAGTATATCTCCGCGACCTCTGCACCTGCCCGACCATTCGGCCGTTCGGGCGGGTCTCAGCGGTGATACCACTTATCTGCAGGTGCATAATTCCTACATTATCCAGCAGACGCCGGATGGCATTATGATTATTGACCAGCACGCACTGCACGAGCGGATTCTTTATACCAAGTTCAGCCGGCAGTTTGCCGATGCCAATATCTATAGACAGCGCTTGCTCATGCCGCAGGTGATAGAACTCACCCCGCGCCAGGCCGTCGTTATCCATGAGGTATTGCCGTATCTGAAAAAGGTCGGATTGGAAATAGAGGAGTTCGGCAAGAATACGGTTAATATTCAGGCGGTACCAGCCCTGTTAAGCCGGGTTGATATGAAGGAATTTATCACGGAGTTCCTGATTGATTTTGAACCCGATAAGAAAAGCGATGAATCGGTATTGTACGATAAGTTACTAAAACTGATGGCCTGCAAGGCCGCGGTCAAGGCCGGCGACCCGTTAACGGGCGAGGAAATTCAGTCGCTGTTGAGCGCGGCGACAGATTCGGGTTATACCCTGACCTGCCCGCACGGCCGGCCGGCCATACACAAATTATCGTTGACCGAGATAGCGAAATATTTTAATAGGTAACGAAACCACAGATGAACACAGATAAACACGGATTGATCTTTGTGTCTTTGTGGTGAAAAACTATGAGTTGGCAGCATTTTGAATATCCGGACTGTGGGCTTTATATTCACCTTTACCCGACCGATGCCTTCAAGACGACCACGGTCAAGGCGGTGATTCGCCTGCCGCTGGATGAGCAGGCCACGGCCAATTCGTTGTTGCTCAGGGTCTTATCACGTGGTTGCCGCAAGTTCCCGACAATGCGTAAAATCAGCGTCTTCCTTGAGGCGTTATACGGGGCCGACTTCGGGATTGACGTGGCCAAGATAGGCGAAAACTACATAATGGAATTTGATATGAGTTTCGTCTCGGAGCGGTTTATCCCCGGCCGGTCAGATGGACTTCTGCCAAAGGCGTTTGATTTTATAAGGCACATCATCGGTATAAAACCATCAACATTGCTTATGGCCGGGGGCAATTTCCGACCGGATTATCTGGAGCAAGAACAGATGAATCTCAAGAACCTGATAGAGAGTCTGTTTGACAACAAGATTGCCTATGCCGAGGAGCGCTGCACCGCCGCGATGTGCGCGGACGAACCATACGGCATCTATGAATACGGCAAGGCGGATGAGGTGGATAGGTTAACCGGCAAAGCGCTCATAAACCGCCACAAAGATATTATCGCTTCGGCGTCTTTGCACATATTTGGGGTCGGCGTTGTTGAACCGGACAGGATAACACGGAAGATATGCGATATTTTCGGTCGTCGGGCAGTTGATACTAGATATGAGATTCGGGATACGGGAGACACACATCTCGCATCACACATCTCGCCTGCCCAAGAGCGTCTCGTGCGCGAGACCGTCCCTGAAATTGACCAGGGCAAACTGGTGATGGGATACCGGACCAATACTACTTGGGCTAATGAGAACGATGTCTTTGCGTTGATGATGGCCAACGGCGTGCTGGGCGGATTCCCGCATTCCAAGATATTCCAGAATGTCCGTGAAAAGGCCGGGCTGGCTTATTACGCATCGTCCAAACTGGAAAAGACCAAGGGGTTGCTCTTAATCAACGCCGGCATCAACCACGATAAGTTTGACCAGGCCGTCAAGGTCATTAAAGAGCAAATAGATGCGATTAAAGCAGGCGATATCAGCCGGAAGGAGATGGATGCAACCAAGGGGTCCATTGTTACCAGATTGAAGTCCGTGGAAGACAGCGCATCGTCATTGATAGATTACCAGACCGAATTGATTATCAACAATCGTAACCTGACGATTAATGAAATAACTGAAAGGATTCAAGGGGTAACCAAGGACAGAATCGCGTCCGTGGCCGGTAGAATCAAACTGGACACGGTCTATTTCCTGACTACCGGATAATTTACAACAGGATTAAACGGATTTAATAGTACGGCTGTTGAGGCTTGCCGATTATGGTCCATCCTACAGTTTGTCCTTAAGGCAATCGGCCAAACTGCCTTAAGGGAAGGACCAATCGGCTGTACCACCTTTAGGGCAGCCGACTATACCCGGCAGCCCATACGGGCCGCTCAAACTGCCGGAGTACGGGAATCATATTAATCACTGAACTCTTGCGAAAATAGATTTAAGAAGCCAGCGCTAAACATTCATAAATTTGTGTTGGTTCCCATTGGTCTTTGACTTTTTGCCTAACCAAATCCACAAGATTTTTCAGGGTATCACAAGCCAGTTTGCGTCGCGCTTCACCTATGG
>JACQXL010000116.1 GCA_016208805.1 Planctomycetota bacterium
ACAGTTCTGGCAGAGCCGCAAATCCTTGACGGAATGAATAATCCGGGCCAGATGGGTACGTTCCTTTTCCGGCATCCGCAGGATATGAAAGGCCAGCCGCTCGGCGCTCTTGGCTCCAATCCCGGGCAGTTTGGACAACTCGGTTATTAAAACGGATAGGCCGTCTTTTGTCCCGACACTCCGTGTCGGGATGACATTGTCGTTCATACCATGATAATATAGCATATTCCGCCCGGATGTCAAATAAATCGCTCTCCGGGACGCAGATAGACACAGATGAACCCAGCACATAAATGTTTGGGCAAGTCTGGTTAACGGTAGATGGTAACTTAACAGGCTGTCCAAAAAGTGCCACGCCATGCGTCATGGCATGGTCATTCTGAGGCGTGAGCCGAAGAATCTCTGCCGTGGAACCTGCATAAAACCGAGATTCTTCGCTTCGCTCAGAATGACAAATGGGACTTATTAGACAGCCTGTTAAATATTTATGTGATGGGCGGTTTAATTCTATTGAATGTAATAGTATTTTTGGTATTATCAGGTTGTCCTATGACTACCGGAAACGATGTTTTCAACGGTAACTTCCTGCGGCGGCTGGAGGCGCTGGAAGCCATTGTCAAGCGGATACTTCTGGCCGGGACAGTCGGCGAACGGGTGACCCGGCAAAAAGGCGGCCGGATAGAGTTCGCCGGCCACCGGAGTTACACGCCGGGCGACGAGAGCCGCTATATTGACTGGAACGCCTTTGGCCGGACCGAGCGGCTCTATATCAAGGAATTCGCCCGCGAAGAAATCCTGCCGGTTTACCTGTTGATTGATGTATCGGACTCAATGGGCGTGCCGGCCGAAAAGGAAGTGTATTTGAAACAACTGGCCGCGGCCATAGGTTATATCGGACTGGCGGCAGATGCGCCGCTGAGGATATTTGCTTTCAACTCCGGCCGGCGCAACAGTTCAGCACCGCTGGCCATCAGCCGATTTCCTGATATTATCAAATCCCTGAATGATATTCCCGCCTCGGGCCGCACTGATATTGCCTCGGCACTGGTAACCCTGGAAAAGACCGCCCGCCAGAAGGGATGGTTGGTTCTGATATCTGATTTGATGGAGCCCAGTCATTCTCCACCGGGAGGCGAGAAGGGCTGGGTGGCTATACGCCCAGAGACCAGGCAGTGCCTTTTGCGTTTTGTCAGAAAGGGATTTACGGTTAATGTCATTCACCTGTTGTCGCCGGAGGAAGAAATGCCGTCCCTGAGCGGCATTCTGCGGTTGAAGGATTCCGAATTGGCCGAAAGCGGTTCGGAGACCCGGCCGGTAACCAAAAAGACATTATCTGATTACCGCAGTGAACTTAAGATATTTTGCGAATCGTGGCGTCACTTCTGCAATCATCATAATATAGAATATTTTTATCTCACGACCAGAAAACCATTTGAGGAAGCGGTGCTGGCCTTGCTGAAACAGGGCGGGTTTTTGAGATAATAGATACAGATTAAATATGGGATTAGAAAATCCATTGGCATTGCTGGGCCTGTTAATTATTCCGCTGATTATTATATTGCGCTGGCTCCAGCAGAAGCCGCTGACCGTGCTGGTGCCGAGCATCATCCTGTGGCGTAAACTTCCGCCGGCCGATATATCGCATCAAGGTCTGCAGTGGCAACGATATCTGATATTGGTAATGCAGGTGTTATCCATAAGTCTGTTGGTTACGGCCCTGGCCGGGCCGGTTTTATACCGGGTCAAGCCCGTGTCAAAGGACGTGGTTATCATACTTGATAATTCAACCAGTATGACCACCCTGCATCATCCGGCGCAGGGCGGCGGATTAAGCCGCTGGGAAATTGTTATGGGAAAAGCCAGGGAACTCATCCAGCGCTGCGGCACGGAGGACAAGATTTCCATATTTTATCCATACGGTTCTGTAATCAGGGTTGATAAGGCGGCGGCACTGGAGACGCTTGAGCAGATGAGGCCGATGGAAATACCGTCCACGCTCGAAGAGACCGTCAGCCGGGTCGTTCCTCTCCTGAAAGACGCCAGCACCCTGGTCTATCTTTATTCGGACAGATTACCTGCTGAACAGTTGCGGGCCGCCTTTAATGCAAACTTGAATATGGTGTTGATAGGCGGGTCGTCTGACAATAAGGCCATCACCCATATCTCGGCAACCGGGAAAGACAAGGATGCCTATGATATATTTATGTCGGTAAGAAATTATTCCACCAGCGCCGCAGAGGTCACGATTACAATATCGGTTATCAGCGGCAGTGCGGCGGCAGCGGCAATCGGAACGCAACCGATAACTCTTGCCGCAGGCGAGATGCGGCCGGTAGTATTTCCGTCAATGCGTTTGCCGGCCGGAGCAAATATACAGGCGGAACTTAAAACAAATGATGATATGGTCTGCGACAATAAGGTTTTCCTGGCGCCGTCTGCCGGCAAGGTATGTCTGGTCGGCCAATACAGCGAGTCTATCGCAAAGGCGCTTAAGGGAAATCAGATAATCGTTGACCACTTTCCGGTTTTAACCACCCCGTCATATTCCGCGCTCCAGGATTATGCGCTCTGGATATTTAATAACACGGCTGTTAATGATATCCCGAACATTCATAAGGCGGTTATAATAAATCCGTCTTCAGATTCGCCGTTATGGGGCATCGCCGGCAAGGTCTCGCCGGTGGCAGATATCGCCCAGGCCGATTCGCCGCTCCTGAAATTTACCAGTTTAAGCGATGTCAATATCAAAGAGCCGCTTAAATTCATAATCAAGGAAAAGGAATACTTTAAGCCGTTGGTATGGACCGGAACGGATGTCCTGATGGGCGAGTGGCAAAAGGGTGACCAGCACGTAATCATTATTGGTTTTGATACGGAATGGCGCAGTTCTCAAAGCCAAACTGATTGGGCCACACAGCCGTCGTTTCCGATTTTCTGGAAGAATTTGATAGATTATCTTTCAATCAACTCCGGGGATTACCGATATTATCATACGGGGGAATTAATACCGGAGATATCCGACCGATTCTTTAATACAGGAATCTACCAGCATAAGAATGGCACGGTGGCAGTAAACCTGTGTGATGATAAGGCATCAGATAATAGCGGCATAACCGAGGAAATACTCCCGACAGCCGCCTGGACGGGCGACAAGAAGATAAAAACGACGACTAATCTGGGTCTGGTATTTATAATCCCGGCATTATTATTATTGGTAGGAAGTTGGTATTTGGAACAGCATTATGCCTGAATATGTGACTTCAAGTTATATAGTAGAAATATTAAAATAATACTATAATGGGGCGACAAGTATATGTGTCATCGATCTTGCCTTGATTTTGTTGCAATAACCTTGTATAGAAAAGACATAGAGGGTAAAAAAATTCTTGAGGTTGGTTCACTTGATGTTAACGGAAGTGTTCGGCCATATGTAGAATCATTCCGGCCTCAAGAATATATCGGTATTGATATTACAATGGGACCTGGCGTTGATGAAATATGCGGTGTAGATGATATTATAGGTCGCTATGGTCGTGAAAGATTTGACGTAATTATTGCGACGGAAGTATTGGAGCATGTTCAGGATTGGAGGAAAGCAATAAATAATTTAAAGGACGTGGTCATGCCGGGGGGATAATATTAATAACGACAATGTCCAAGGGATTCGGTTACCATGGATTCCCTTTTGACTATTGGCGTTTTGAAGAAAACGACATGAGATATATATTCGCTGATTTTAGTATTGAGCAACTAATAAAAGACCCTTCATCTCCAGGTGTCTTTATCAAAGCAAGAAAACCTAAAATGCTTTCAAAGATAAACCTTTTGGATTACCCAGTATACTCGGTTGTTATGCGAAGAAAAACAAAAAATACAAGCACGGCATTTTTAAAAATATTTAACTCGTCAATAAGAATAACGAGAAGTTTTCTGCCCTTATTTATCAGGTCTGCAGTAGCAAAATATATTTATGCGAAACGATAACAATCTAATAACTGTTTCCATAATAACCGGCCGGTACCCGGAAAATCTGGGCCGGGCGCTAAGGTCATTGCGTCAAGCGGTCGAATCTACGCTTCTTGAGGTATATGTGATTGATAACAAGGCCGGTTTTGACGTCAAAGAGGTCGTCCAGCGCAATTATCCGTCAGCAAATATCATTAAGAACGCAAAACCGCAGGGCTTCGGCGCAAATCATAACCAAATCCTCAAGACCGCCACATCCCCGATAATAAGGTCGGGACTCCGCTGCGGCTCCGCAAAATATATCTTGCTTTTGAATGACGACATTGAACTTGGGTCAAAGACAATAGATTTAATGTATGCCTTTATGGAACAGCATCCGGATGTCGGGCTGAGCGGCAGCGCCCTTTACGAAGGTTTCTGGAGCGCGCCGCCCCAGACGGCCGGAGGATTGTCCGTACGGACGCCGCTATCGCCCGCGCTCAAGACCCTGATTTCCAGTTTAGTGCGTTTAATGGGTTATTACCGGTTGATTCGTAAACTCATCGGACATCAATCGCTGGCCAAACGGTTTGTTAATGAAGGCGCATCGTTAAATTATATCAGCGGTGTCTGTATGCTGATTCGCCGCGAGGCCATCCGTAAAATCGGGCTATTTGACGAGACATTTTATATGTATCTGGAAGATGTTGACTTCGGGGCCAGGGCAATCGCGGCTGGCTGGAAGTGTTATCAGGTCCCCGGTGCAAAGGTGCTCCACCACGGCTTTTCATCCAGCCAGCCCCAAACATATCGCTGGATTGCCCGGAGCGCAATGCATTATTCAAACAAACATCATAACCTGTTAACCAGGTCTATAACTTTCTTCCTGGCCGCCGTACTTCGGGTCGCCAGTTCTCTGGCTCTGATAAAACATATCGCGATTGAAGAAAATTCGCAAGTCGTCAAAAATATCCTGGTGATGCGTCTGGGCGGGATAGGCGATGTCGTGATGGTGACGCCGGTCCTACGTGCCCTCAAGTCAAGATTCCCCGATGCTCGGATAACCATCTTGACAGAAGAACCCGCAGCGGAAGTTATTCGCGGCGCACCTTACGTGGATGAAATACTGACTTTTAGTGAATTGTATACCTACCGTAAAAAATATTTGTTATCCCTGCCTTTATACTTAACTCACGAATACCAATTAATAAAGTTATTGTTATGCCGCAAATATGATGTTTTTATATCTTTGCATATTTTGTATACTTGGCAAAACATTATTCGTCCTTTAGTAATAGGATATCTAAGCCGCGCTCGAATACGAATTGGCCTGAATACAAATGGTCGGGGCTGGTTTTTAAATGTTCGTATCCCAGATCAAGCGAATCAAAATAAACATATAATAGAACGCGGGTTGGATGTAGCCAGATCCTTAGGCGCAGATATTTCAAGCCATATGCCTGAAGTATGGATAACCGAGCAAGATAGAAACTACGGTCATGCGCTTTTTAATAAGTATTTCAATTCGGATAATAGGTTGCTAATAGGCATCCACCCTGGGGCAAATATCTGGGATTGTGTTCGTAAAAGTTGGCCAATAGAGCATTATGCGCGACTGGCGGATATCTTGGCTGAAAAATATGGAGCACAGGTTATTTTAACCGGCGCTAAAAGCGAAATTGAGATGGTACGCAAAATGGCGTCTCTGATGAAAATAACGCCAATTATTTTAGCCGGAATGACGACTGTAAAACAATTATCTGCATTAATAGAGAAATTTCATCTATTTATTACTAACGATACCGGACCGATGCATATGGGCGTTGCAATGAAGACGCCGACTATTGGTATTTTTGGACCAAGCAACTGGCTGGCATTAGGCACCTATCCTCCAGAAACTAATTTTATGATGGTCCGTAAAGATATTAATTGTAAATTACCCTGTTTTAATATGAAGTGTGTGTCCCGGAAATGCTTTGAAATTATTACAGTAGAAGATGTGGCTAAAACCGTAGATACCCTTATAAATAAAGTGTATGGCAACAAATTCACTAATACATAAACGCACTAAGGTTGTCCATGTTATCACCCGTCTGATAAAGGGTGGGGCCCAGAAGATTTGTCTTGATATAGTTGAAAAACTACCCAAAGATAAATATGAAGTTTGCTTGGTTAGTGGCGTATCTACCGGTCAGGAAGGTTCTTTCTGGAGTAGGGTTCGGCTGATAAAAGATATTCATCTTGAGGTCATACCGGAATTGACCCGTGAGGTTTCGCCGATAAAAGATTTTCTATCCTTGGTAAAGTTATATCATTTCTTCCGTCTCAGGCATCCTGATATAGTGCATTGCCATACATCCAAGGCAGGATTTGTCGGCTGTTTAGCGGCAAAACTTGCCGGTGTGAAAGTTATCATTTATTTGCCTCAGGGACATCTCTTTGCCGAAGGCGCCCGGATACCGGGCGTCTCGGGCAATATCCTACGGCTGAAATTATTTTATTATCTTCGTAAACTCGCGTCGGCCTGCGCTACTAAAATCATCGCGCTCAATTATGCCGATAAGGACGAACAGGTCAAACTCAAACTGGCGCCGGCCGGTAAATACGAGGTGATTTATAATGCGGTGGAGATTGCTTCCCCCGCTCTTTCCGAGAAAGAGCGGGGTCGCAATGACAAAAGTGCTGGGTTCCCGGTGCTGGCCACCATCGGCCGGCTCGTCCCGGAAAAAGGGCAGTCCTATCTTATGGAAGCGGTTAAATTGGTCAAGACCAAATACCCGGATGTGTCCCTGCTGGTCATCGGTGACGGTCCGCTTAGAGATAATCTTGAAACACAGGCAGATAAATCGGGCATTAAGAATAGCGTAAAGTTCCTCGGCGTCCGGGATGATTTATATTCCATACTCAGCTGTATTGACATATTCGTCCTACCGTCGCTTTACGAGGCGTTCGGGATAGTGCTCCTGGAGGCGATGGCGTCCGCGAAACCGGTCATTGCTAGCCGGGTTAACGGTATTCCGGAAGTAGTGGTAGATGGCAAAACAGGTCTGTTAGTCCCGCCGGCCAACCCATCGGCATTATCCGATGCAATAATCAAATTAGCCGCTGACAAAACGCTGGCCCAGAAAATGGGTGCGGCCGGTTATGAACGGGTAAAAGACCTGTTTACTATAGAACAGATGATTGGCAAAATAGATAACCTTTATGGCCGTCTTGTAAACCGCAGAGACCATGCCATGCCCGACAGCCATGCCACGTCATACCGACATGGTGTGACGGCATCGCGTGGGACATGGCGTGGCGCAGAGGACACAGAGTAATGAAAATAGTTATCCTGACACCGGCTGACCATTTCCATTCGCCTGTTATCCTGCGCGCCATAGGACAGATGTCTGATAATGAAATCGTAGTCGTAACCACGCCTAAACTTGGTTCAAACAGCCTCAGCCGGTTAAGCAAGATTATCAAACAATCCGGGTCAGACTATCTGGTCTCTTTTATCATGGCTAAGATATGCTATCTGGTTTTAGGCGCTGCGGAAAGACTCCTGGGAAAACCATTCCAGGCCAGGCAATTCCTGTCGGTTGATGAAGTTATCAGTCATTTCAACTTTCGGAGATTGAATCTTTGGAATGTCAACGGGTTACAGGATGTTCAATTGCTTAAAGAACTTAACCCGGATATCATCATTACGTTATTCTTCAACCAGATGCTCAAAGAGCCGGTCCTGAAACTCGCCCGTTATGGCAACATAAATATCCATCCGTCATTCCTGCCGGCCTACCGGGGTATCAGCCCGTGTTTCTGGGCGCTGGCCAACGGCGAATCGCAGACCGGCATCTCTATCCATTATCTGACGCCGGGAATTGATGAGGGCAATCTCCTCTGGCAGTAAGAAATCCCGATTACGCCGCGTGATAGTTATTTCACGCTTTATCGCAGGTGCGCTGAAAGATGTGCCCAGGCCCTGCCTAAGGCATTGAAAATGGTCGCCCAGAAAGAAAAA
>JACQXL010000033.1 GCA_016208805.1 Planctomycetota bacterium
AGCAAAATATTGTGAAGTATATATTATTAGTGGTGATCTTTCTTGTAACTATTAGCACCGTCTCATGGTCGGCCGCAAAGGAGACAGAAAACGAAGATGTCCTTTATCAAGATTTCATGCCGTTTGTGAGGCAACCCGAGGAAGGACTATTTTTGTTAAGGTGTCTCTGGAATGACTTGGATAGCAATATCGCGCAATCTGAATTTTGTATTATTGGCAAGCAGATAATAACTAAAGACGAAGAGGATTTGTCAGAAGCCGTTTCCGATAAAAAAGAACCGAGCGCCCCAAATCAATGGGAGATTTATTCTACATGGGGACCAATTACCTATCACGTAGAAGGCAAAGTAATGGTTCAATCAATTATTTATGGTAGCCCTGAAACAGAAGAACTTCCATTTTCATATACAGGAGATTCCCTACGCGTTACTACGTGGTTTTTTGATTTGCCTGGAAAGGTCAATGGGAATAAAGGAGTTATCGTTAAAGAACGGACTTGTATAATATCTGCAGGCAGTATAAACCAATTTAGTACTGGCGAACCAATCTGTCTTATCCTGGGAAAAGGGAAAGCCCAAAACAGTACTATTCTTAGGGCTTTATGGGTATCTGACGAGATTATCTCGCCACAAGCCATCAAAGTAATAAAAGAATTTGAAGGACTCAGCCCGTCCAAATTCCAGAAACAACAAGAAAGACTATTACTTAAATCCAATAATCAGGAACTGCTGACCTATTTATTCCGCCGGGCCCTGCGCGAGTCTAATATGTTTGATGTTATCCGGATGATAAAAACCATATCTGATGAAGGATTAGACACGCCAGAACGGCGGTTTCTGGCCTATGGCTTCGCCCTTTTTATGCTCTATGAATTCACTGATGAACTCGGTCCACTATATGAGCATACCGCCAAACTAACCGACACCCAGCGCGAGGTATTAATTGAAATTGCTACCCGTAAATTCTCTCAAATATCTGGCAGCAAACAAGGAATTAAATATCTTCTGTTGACAAATATGTTCCCATATGGAACTTGCTGGAGTTCCAGTGGCTGTCCAGCACAATGCGATAGCCTTCCTGATTTCAGGCGAGACGCAAGACTATTTGAAGTAGCCCCATCTCTTAAAGATAATATCCAGAAAATAATCCCGACCCTCTCCGGGCAATTCAAGGACGACAAAGACTTTCCCGAATGGCAAAAGTGGGTCAATAAAATCTTCTCGGTGGAGATCCCACTGGGGCCGGACGCTAATCCACCGGATAACAAAGGTAAGTAAAAAAGAGGGAAAGGGTATGCCTACTTATTATTACCGGGTCAAGGCCTATAACGATGCCGGTAACAGTGACTATTCTAACGAGGCCAATGCCACGACCCTTTTAGAGACGCCCACCGGTTTAACCGCCACGGCAGTTTCTATCTCGCAGATAAACCTAACCTGGACGGACAATTCCCAGACCGAAGACGGTTTTGTCATAGAACGATGGGGTAGCGAGCCGGGCGAGGCGGCCGGTTTTAAGCCGGTTGCAACTGCAGGTCAAAATATAACCAGTTTCACAGACAATAATCTTTTTATTGCCACTCACTATGAGTACCGCGTCAAGGCATACAGACAGAATAACTCCAGTTGTTCTTCCGAGTCAGCCGGCACGACGACTCCACCACTCAGTGTTGCATATCTGACCGATTTAGTTACCCAGTATTACCAGCAAGGGTTGATAACCAACTATGGTGTCTATCAATCAATGCAGTCAAAACTATCTGCGGCACAGCAATCAGCCAATGCAGGCAATTCTACGGCTTACACCAACCAACTTAATGCGTTGATTAATCAGATAAATGCCCAGAGTGGTAACCATATATTAGCTTCAGCCGCAACGACCTTAAACCAGTTAGTCCAGGCGAGTCAAACACCGGGTGTAAAAATAGAACACTTAGCGCCTAAGGGCCGGATGGACGAGCCCGTTCCGCATACCCCGATTGACTATATCCCGACCGGATTCACGATGACCTATCAGGCGACTTTTACTACCACCCCTATAAGCGGAAGTTACAGTTGGGTCATTAGTTCCTCTGATACCAGCATAGTAACGCTTACCGGCCCTTTATCTGGCCCGATTACGCCAGGTACAAAGGCACCTACCATTAAACTCTACACCACAACTACTGACACGGTTAATATGTATTTTACCTTTACGCCGACACACGGTGCGACCATTTCAAATTATAATGCTGTTTCGGGAGTTTCAACACGATTTGGAACTCTTGTTGGTGAATCCGAGATAAAAATTCCCTTAACAACCACCGCCACAACAATAGAAGGGAGACGGCGTGCTTCTATACAAAGCGAGTTTAAGATGGGTGGAAAGGCGATTATTGACACCACCAAGGAAACCACTATAGGTGACTGGAAATTAGGTTATCTTGAGAATGTAGTATCAATGACGATAAGGTCTTACTATCGTCGTCCTGAACCTCCTCACCGGATGTATGACTATATTTATCAAAAGCCATTCCCCCTACTGGACCATCTATCTGATAAAATTCCTTACGAGGCTCCAAAAGAAGAAGACATTCGCCGCCCTCAATCGTTCAGTACAATAACAAAACAAGCAGAGGCCAAAATGGCCGATACGCCCGCGTTCGAGCGACCACTACAAATAGAACAAGGACATCTGGCAAAAATAGAATATTATGCCGCGTTTGTTAAATGGTTGATTGCCAAAAACGAGAAAACAGGCGTCACAGAGTATTTACGGTGGTGGCACGTGATTCTTGATTATGATGTCAAGTTTGACGAGACAGGGAAAGGAACATCCAGAACGAAGAACATGCAAATATCTGACGGAATAGGGCAAGGGAACTGGCCTGACTATCCTGGAATACCTAAAGACAGGCCACCGCTGATAAAGGACTTACCATTACAAGAGATTCCCAAGGATGTACAAGACATAGACCCATGAAAAAAGAGAAGATTGTTTTATTGGTTATTACTTTAATTGTGCTACTTGGATGTTTTTACATCTATATCTATGCCGAATCTGAAGATATCCCCCCTCCTTATGACTATAATGATTGTATCAACCTTATCAGAGAGTATGATGAGCACTATCTTTTGTTCAGGTGTGTCTGGCAGGATATAACCTACTGCATAAACCAATCCGAATTCTGTGTTATGGCTGATGTAATTGAGAAATCCACTTCCATAAATAAATTCGGTCATAATGAGAAAGGCAAACTGAAGGTTAAATCTATTATCTACGGCAATCCTGAGACAGACGAAATCCCTTTTTCATACAACTATTCTAGTAGCGATTGTATCTACTATAATGGTAATGCCCCCTGGGTATTTGAACGGTTTCCAAACACATGGTGCCAGCCGTTCAGCTCGGGCAGCATTGTCCATTTTCTCTATAGTGAACCGACTTCAATTGTTCTGGGGAAAGGAAAAGGAAAAGATGTTAAGATTCTAAGAGCCATTGGTGAGTCCACTGGACTTATTTCCGTTGATACGATTAAGGAATGTAAAAAGGCATTTAACGACGACCCCTACCTATACTACTACAAGAGCGACATCACAAAGAATTTGCTCATTAATTCTAATAATCGGGAATTATTGTGTTTGTTGTTTAGCCGGCTACTGCCCCAGGGGAAGGGAAGCGGTTTTGAGGCGGAGAAAGGAACAAATCTAAGCCCATCTGTTGACTTAATTAAAACATTAGCCATAGAAGGAATAGACACACCGCAACGACGATTTTTGGTATATGGCATGTCGCTTTTCCTACTCTATGAATTTAAAAACCAACCCGCTAGAGAGAGTCCTTTATCTACATTAAACTATCCGGATGGCAGCCGTTCTGTATTTAAAAACCCGTTCGCTGAGTTTACTCAATTAAATGAAAATCAGAGAGAGATATTGATTGATATTGCGGTTGACAAATTTTCCCGAATAAATTCCACCGGAGATGGCATTAAATACCTGCGCCTGATTGGTCTTTTTAGTTATCCAGCAGACATCAACTACAGGCCGGGGCTATATTATCGTGATTTCATTAAAAATAAAAAAATTATTATGGAGGAGGACTCAAAATTATTTGAGCATGCCCCCGGTTTAAAGGACAAACTCCAGCCCATTGCCCTTTCTCTATCCAAACAATTCAAAGACGGCAAAGACTACCCCGAATGGCAAAAGTGGGTCAATAAAATCTTCCCGCCGGAATAATGGTTAACCCCCATTCATGGCACATTATGGAACCATTTTTAGCACCTTCCCGGCCAGATTTGTGATTATATTTCCCTTGACGGTAGGATACAAGGAAAATATCGTATAAGGCCGTATGCCGTACCTGAAACCCGTTATTAAAGAATTAGAACGATTTACCCAACCCGAGTTGTTATTTAGCCGCTTTGCCCATCTGCCGTATCCTTTCTTTCTGGTATCCGGCGGGGCGGGGCGGTATTCCTTTCTGGGCGCCGAGCCGTTTCTGGTGCTCAAGTCCAAAGGGGACAAAATACTGATAGAATCACGTGATGGCCGGACGACCCATAAAACCGGTAACCCTTTAGAGGAACTGCGCAAGGTGGTTTCCCGATATCGTATCAAGGGCGAATCCGAAATCCCCTTTATGGGCGGCGCGGTCGGCTATTTCGGATACGACCTGTGCCATTTCATAGAGAAACTGCCGCGCCACACCAAAGACGACCTCAAATTTCCCGATATGTTCTTTGCGTTCTATGACCGGTTTGTTGCCATAGACCACCATAACAAAAGATGTTACCAAATCAATCTCCACAACAATCTCCAAATTCCAAGATACAAACCCCAAATAAATCCGAAATCCGAAATCCGAAATCCGAAATCCCAAGCCCCGCATCCCGCATCTCGTATCACGCATCTCAAATCTAATTTCACCAAACCGCAGTATCTGTCCGCAGTCCGGCGGGTGAAGGAATATATTCTGGCCGGCGATATCTACCAGGCCAACCTGTCCCAACGGTTTGAAACCGCTTACCACAACTCGGCGCTGGATTTGTACCGTCATTTGCTCCGGATAAACCCGGCATCGTTTTCGGCATTGCTCAATCCTAATCCGCATCAGGCCGTGATTAGTTCTTCGCCCGAATTATTCCTGCGGATAAGAGGTGATAAGATTGAAACCCGTCCGATTAAAGGCACCCGCCCGCGCGGGCGCAATGCGGCCCAGGACAAGCAACTGAAACAGGAGTTATCCATGAGCATCAAAGACAATGCCGAACTGGCTATGATAGTTGACCTTGAACGCAACGACCTCGGCCGGGTCTGCAAATATAATAGCGTCAAGGTAACCAGGCCCAAGGTAATAGAAACCTATCCGACCGTGCATCATTTGGTCTCAACCGTGACCGGCGTATTAAAGAAAGGATGCGATGTGATAGACGTAATCAAGGCGACCTTCCCGGGCGGGTCCATCACCGGTGCGCCTAAAATCAGGGCGATGGAGATTATTGACGAGATTGAGCCGACCGCCCGCAATGTCTATACCGGCGCCATAGGTTATCTCGGTTTCAACGGCAATATTGATTTATCTATCGCTATCAGGATAATTATGCTAAATAGGAATAAGGCCTATGTCCCTGTCGGGGGCGGGATTGTGGCCGATTCCGACCCGGAGGCAGAATACGCGGAGACACTGACCAAGGGCAAGGCGCTGGTGGAAGCGCTGACCGATGGTTGTCAAGTGTAGTCAGGAATGGTCAAGAATCGTTACAATATTTGACGACCTCTTGACAATCTCTGACAATAGTACTATGCAATTTACCGAATATCTGAAATTTACCATAGCGACGGCCCGGCAGGCCGGCAAAATCCTCCAACAGGTCACCAAAGAAAAGCGGGTGGCCCGGACCAAGTCAACCGAACTTGACCTGGTCACCTGCGCCGACAAGATGTCCGAGGATTTTATCATCAGCGCCATCCGTAAACGCTTTCCAGCCCACCGGATACTCTCAGAAGAAGAATCCGGTAGTTCACCTAATTCCCTGATATCATGGTCCCCTGATACCCTGACATGGGTCGTAGACCCGCTGGACGGCACGACCAATTATTCGCACTCGTTCCCGTTCTATTGCGTGTCCATCGGGCTGACCCTGAATGGCCAACCTGTTTTGGGCGTGGTTTACAATCCTAATTTAGACGAGATGTTTTACGCCATAAAGGGCAAAGGGGCATACTGTAGTTTGGCTGTTAGACCAGAGGGAAAGTTATCCGCCAGAGGCGGATCCGCCTTTGGCGGACAGCCGACTACACGTTCCGGGTTCTCGCTCAGAGAACCCGTCAGGGTTCGTGGAGTAGTTGGCCCGTACGGGCCACACTACAATAACAGGAAAATCAGCGTTTCAAGGACGAGACAGTTATCAAAAGGGTTATTGGTCACCGGATTCCCCTATATCATCCGCCAGAAGCCGGGCGATAATTTCAGGAATTTCCAGCGTTTCTGCATGAAGGCCCAGGCCATTCGACGGGCCGGCGCGGCCGCGCTGGATTTGTGCTATGTGGCTAGTGGCATCTTTGACGGGTTCTGGGAACGGGAACTCAAACCCTGGGACACTGCGGCCGGCACGCTGATTGTCACCGAGGCCGGCGGCAAGGTGACAAATTTCAAGGGTAAACCTTATAACATATTCTCAGACCGGTCAATACTGGCCAGCAACGGCAGGGTTCATACCCAGATGATTAAGGTGATTAATGGCAAATAATATTTACGCCAAACTTAAGGCCGTGGTTGGTTCAGAACGGGTCTCGGCCCTGCCCGAAGACCGGATTGCCGCATCATACGACGCATCCAAACTCCAGAACCTGCCCGATGTCGTGGTCAAGCCCAAGACCACCCAGGAGGTCTCGGCCATATTGAAGATTGCCAATGAGACGGATACGTCGGTCTATCCGCGCGGGGCGGCCACATCCGTTACCGGCTCGGCCGTCCCGACCCGAGACGGGATCGTCATAGACCTGTCCCTGATGAACCGCATCGTAGAAATCAATCCGGCTAACCTGACGGCCGTAGTTGAACCGGGCGTGGTCGTGGCCGACCTGCAGAAAGAGGCGGAATCACGGGGGTTGTTCTATCCGCCCGACCCGGCCAGCGCCGAGTTCTGCACGCTCGGCGGTAATATCGCCACCAATGCCGGCGGCCTGAGATGTATCAAATACGGCACGACCAAGGACTATGTCATTGCCTTGGAGGCCGTGCTGGCCGGGGGCGAAATAATCAATACCGGACGGGCTACACTGAAACACTCAGTCGGCTACGACCTCACCCGGCTGCTGCTCGGCTCCGAAGGCACACTCGGCATCGTTACCGGGATAACCCTGCGGCTGATTCCTAAACCAGCGGCACAGACGACATACTTCGTATTCTATAAGGATGAAACACCGGCTATCCAATTAAGTATGGACTTATTGGCTAAAGGCATCCTGCCCCGGGCGCTGGAGTTTATGGATGCGGCATCATTACGGGCGGTGCGTAATTACCAGAAGGATTTTGATATGCCGGATATGGCCGGTTCAGGTTTGCTTATTGAACTGGACGGCGAACCGGCCGACCTGACCAAACAGCGCAGTCAGACAGAGGAAATTATCAAAGGAAGTAATCCAATAATGATGATGCAGGCCGATAACAAAGACGAGATAGACAAACTCTGGGCAATCCGCAAGGCGCTCTCGCCGGCCCTGTATTCTATCACGGACAAGAAAACCAGCGAAGACATCTGCCTGCCGCGCGATAAAATCCTGCCCATCCTCGGTGTGCTCAAGACGATAGAAAACAAATACCATATCCCGGTGGCCACATTCGGGCATTTAGGCGACGGCAACCTGCACGTCAATTTCCTCGTATCTACCCCGGCGCACCAGGCCGAATTAGAGCCGGCCGTGGACGAACTATTCCGCTCGGTTATCGGGCTGGGCGGCGCGTTATCGGGCGAGCACGGGATTGGGCTGACCAAGTCCAAATACCTGCCGCTGGAGGTCGGACCGGTGGAGATGGCGCTGATGAATCAGGTCAAGACCGCCTTTGACCCCAAAGGAATAATGAATCCGGGCAAGATATTCCCTGTCTTGATTCACCACAAAAACACGAAGGACACAAAGACCCCTTAACACGAATCACCCACAGGGTGACCCAGTGGGTCACACGAATCCGGCAAATTACACGAATCATTCGTGGTATTCGTGCCATTCGTGTTCACGTTGCCTTTGTGGTTAGGGCTTATCGTATATACCAGCAAACATAGGTTTTATATGGGTTACAAGATGAAATTGCCCCTAAAACGCAGGGGGGAGGGGGGACGGTGGGGGGTATCCCCCCATGCCTTACCCTGATATGTAACATCACACGCCCTGATACACAATGTACCGTTAGCCCATACATAGCGTCAGGTCAGTCCGCGCATACCGTCAGGTTAGTCCGTGCATATCGTTGGGCTTGAGGGGTTGATGTTTAGTAATAGGGGATATATACTGTGCCGGCGGTTGATATATGGCGCGGCAACGAACCACATATAACATTCCTTACGCCGACCTGTGGTGAGGATACGAACCATACGGTCTATGCCCTTTGGGGGGTGGATGTTTAGCAATAGAAAAACCACCGAACGCGAATTTGCCATTCGGCTCATCGGCTGGCTGAACGAGTTCCTGTCCCAGGGTAATTATCCCTTTGAAACAGCCACCGGTGAAACATCCATAACCGTTGCCGATAAAAAGCATCGTTTCCCCGATGTCCAGATATGGTTCAACCGCAAGGCCGGTCTGGGCTTCTGTGGCTGGGAATTAAAAACACCTGAAACACCTTCAGATGATACCGGACTCCTTGCCAATGCGGCGGAAAAAGCCCGGGCAATGAACGCTGCCTACTTTGTCACCTGGAATATGCAGAAAGCCATCATTTGGCGTATGCCCTTAGCCGGCGCATCCATTACCGTTGAATACCGCCTGAAAACTTACCCGATAATCTCACAGGTAAGCACGGCCGATGACCTGCAGGTTGCCTCAAAGGCAATCCTCCTCAAGAACCTTGCTAAAAATATCCTTGATGATTTGGCCAAACTCCACCAGGATGGTCATCTGTACGAAAAGGATACCGATACTACCTTCTTTATCAAACTCCTGTCCGATGCGGTCAGCCAATTATCGCCTCTGTTAAGCGATGCCCTGCGGTCAAAGGCCTCGGAACGTCAATTCCAGAAAGGATTGGAAGAATGGGCGTTCAAACAGGGCATCAGCAATTTCGGGGCCGAGGAATTCTACGATTCTGTTTCGCGCCAGTTAGTCTATCGGACTCTGGGCAAGATTATCCTTTATCAGGCTCTCCGTCGGTTCAAGCAGGAACTCCCGAAACTTGACTTGAATATGGTTACACCCGGAAAGGTAACCGGGAAACTAAACGAGTTCTTTGAGGCCGCCCGACAGATAGATTACCAGGCCGTCTTTGAAAAGGGCTACACGGATGAGGTCGGCATCCCGCCCAAGGCCGCGCCGGTCCTGACCGAACTGATTAATAAACTCAATCAGTATAACTTCTCAGGGATGCCGGTTGATGTCATCGGGCAGGTCTTTGAGGAATTGATTCCACCCACAGAGCGACATAATTTGGGTCAGTATTTTACCCGCGAAGACCTGGTGGATTTAATAAATACCTTCTGTATCCGCGGGGCAAAAGACAGCATACTTGACCCAACCTGCGGCTCCGGGACATTCCTGACCCGGGCCTATAACCGCCTGCTACAGTTAGGCGGACACGACCACAAGAAACTCCTGACCCAACTCTGGGGCATAGACATCGCCCATTTCCCAACCGAACTGGCCACGATAAACCTTTACCGCCAGAACCTTAACGATTACGCCAATTTCCCGCGGGTTATCCGCCAGGACTTTTTTGAGGTCAAGCCCGGCCAGATTTTTAAGTTTCCGCCACCCAAAGCGGATGTCAATATCCCGCATATTGACCAGCAAATACCGCAATTTGACGGCATTATCGGCAATTTCCCGTATATCCGGCAGGAACTTATTGAAAAGGTGGATAAAACCTACAAGTCAAAATTAACCAGAGTCCATCAGGATGACTGGATTAAGGATTATCCTGACTTCTTTGATAAGAACCACAGCCCTAAACTCTCCGGCCAGGCGGATATCTATGCCTCGCTATTCTTACACACCGCCCGTTTTCTGAAAGAAGACGGCCGGATGGGAATTGTGACATCTAATGCCTGGCTTGATGTAGAATACGGTTATGAACTCCAGAAATTCTTCCTGAAGCATTTTAAGATTATAGCGATATTGGAGTCACGTTGTGAGCCCTGGTTTGAGGATGCCGCGGTCAATACTATCGTTACGATTTTGGAACGATGCACCAAAGCGGAAGAACGCAATCGCCACATCGTCAAGTTCGTCAAACTCAAAAAGCCCTTAAACCAACTCATTCCCTGGGACATCAAAGACCCGGTTAACCGCTGGAGCGGCCTGCAAAGATTGGTCGGCAAGATAGAGCATATTGGTCAAGAATATTATAAACCGGAGCGAAGCGGAGTCCCGATGAATATCGGGAACAATAAAATTATTAATACGCTCAAAGGCATAAAGACCGTAGAGGATGAGAATTTCCGTATCCGTATTAGTAAACAGGAAGACTTACTGGATGAAGTAGCCAAATCCGGCAAGACCGTCAAATGGGGCCGGTACCTCAGGGCGCCGGAGATTTATTTTGAGATAATGGATAAATGCAAGGGCAAACTCGTCCCGCTCAAACAGGTTGCGGATATTAGGTTCGGATTAAAGACCGGCATCAACGAGTTCTTCTACCTGACTGAGGAACAGATAAAACACTGGGGAATTGAGAAAGAGTTTCTGAAGCCAGTAATTAAATCGCCAAAAGAGGCAAAAGGAATATTGTTAAAATCAGGTGATGTTGAATGCAAGGTCTTTCTCTGTCATGAAACTAAATCTAAATTAAGGAAACGTAACAGACTTAATGCCCTACAATATATTGAATGGGGCGAAAAGCAAAAAACCAAAGATGGTATAGTGTGGCCAAATGTTGAAAGCGTATCCGGGCGTAAACTATGGTATGACCTTGGTGAAAGAGAACCAGGCAAGATACTCCTTCAGATGATTACCAATGATAGGTTTTTTTCTCCATATAATACTGACGGTGTACAGGTAGACCATAATCTTTTTGAGCTATTCCCAAACGAAGCAAATTATTCATACGGATTGGGCATCTATTTTAATTCAACTATTGTTGCGCTGTGAAGGGAACTATTGATACTCACATTTTTAATGTCCTAATTGTAAAGGTAACTTAGCTGCATGGATAAACGACGCCAAAAGGTTTTGGGTATTACTAATTCGGTTAGTTTCGCGCCGGACGCTGTTTCCCAACTT
>JACQXL010000117.1 GCA_016208805.1 Planctomycetota bacterium
AGCGGTCACCCTGAGCAAGGCGAAGGGTCTACTCCTAATGATTCGAGATTCTTCGCTTGCGCTCAGAATGACACTTCGTGTCAGTTAAATCCGCTTACTAAAACTTATCACTCGTTTATTCTTTCCAATCACCTTGAAAACAACCTTGATTATAGGGGTATTTTTGAGATGATACAATATTTTATCGCCCCATTCTATGATGCCGATGCCGTCTGCGGCTTCCTGCAGGCCGAGCCGGAAGAGTTCGGCCGGTTTACCCAGACGCTGGGCATCAAAGTGGTAAAGTCTTATACCCCGTTTGCCTTTATAGATATTGCAGAGCGTGAATGATGGGCTGGTGACGCATTTAATGGTCTTATAGCCGAGTCCCTTGGCAACGCCCTTGGTGAAATAGGTCTTGCCCGCGCCGAAGATGCCGATTAACGCCACAAAATCGCCTTTCTTCAGGGAACGGGCGAATCGCTCACCCAAACGTATGGTTTCGGCTGTGCTATTTGATATTATCCGTTTCATCCTGCTCTAATAAACAGGGACTTTTACGAGATTTTTATTAAGAGTCACGTTTAAGTCCCTGTTAAAAATGGGTATACCCCATTGGTTTTATTTTCATCTTCCTGTTGCCGTTTTTTAGATAGATTCCGTTTACTTCGCCAATTTGTCCTATGATGGAGACCGGCGTAGTTAAGTTTCGGTCTGTAATAATTTCATTTGCCTCATCTAAAGTAGTGGTAAACAGTAATTCAAAGTCCTCGCCACCGTAGAGCGCGTGTTTGATGACGCTACCGGTCATCCGCCTGGCCGCACCGGAAATTGGAATCTTTTCCTCATCCAGTATCGCGCCGACCTTGCTGGCCCGGCAGATATGGTTCAAATCGGCTATCAGGCCGTCACTGATATCAATCATAGAATTAATCTTGTATTTGCGGTTCAGGTATCGCGCTTCCTTGAGCCGCGGCGTAAACGAAAGATGTTTACCGAGTATGGAGCCGCCGAGTTTGCCGGTAACCAGAATGGTGTCGCCGTCCTTGGCGCCGGAGCGTTTTATGACTTTACGCTTATCGCTGAATCCGAAAATGGTAGAAGTAATAACCAGCGGCCCGGTGGTGGACGAGAGGTCGCCGCCGATGATACGGCAATTGAACCTCTTGCAGAGGCGCCGCATCCCGTTAAAGAGCCGATGTCCAAAAGCCGGATTTGCCAGCCGTTTGGGCAAGGCCGCAGTTATCAGGGCATATAACGGGCCGGAACAACCGCCCATTGCCGCAATATCGCTCAGCGATACTGCAACCGCTTTATGGCCAATCGCTTCAGGTCTAATCCGCGTAGCGAATCCCGAATACTTTCGGGACGAATGGCGGGATGGCTCAAAGTCAATCCCTTCCACAATCGTGTCCGTTGTGGCAAGCAGGATATGGCCTTTTGGGCAATGCACGGCCGCCGCGTCATCGCCTGAGCCGACCAGCACATCTTTGGACTTCTTGCCCAGCCGCGATTGAATCCATTTTATATAACCAAATTCGGTTAGTTTCATTTGCCCAAGAGATTACACGGAAACCGGCTTAAAGTCAATTTTAATTGACAGGACAGACTTAAATATGGTTTAATTATTAATATGGCAATACAGAAGAAATCAACAGAGACATCCATTATCCGCCGTGGCTTGAGCCGGCGGACCAATTCCTCCAAGGCCTTTGAGGATATGTCCGCTATCCTGGAAATTTCCAAGGCGATGATGGCCGAAAAGGACCTGGATAAACTGCTCGGACTGATTGTCCTGAAAGCCACCGAAGTGCTGGAGGCCGAGCGGGCCAGTATCTTCCTGATAGATTACGATACCAACGAACTCTGGAGCCGGGTGGCGATGGGTTCGGAGATTTCTGAAATCAGGTTCCAGGCTGATAAAGGATTTGCCGGATACGCGGCCCAGAAACGCGAGGTTATCAATATTAAAGACGCTTATGCCGACAGCCGCTTTAATCCAGATGTCGATAAAAAGACCGGCTACCGCACCCGGACAATCCTGTGCGCGCCGTTGATTACGCACAAGAACGAAACGATTGGCGTAATCCAGATATTGAATAAAAAGTTAGGGGTATTTGACGAATACGATGAAACGCTGGTAATGGCCTTTTCGGCCCAGGCGGCCGTGGCCATAGAAAATGCCCAACTGTATCAGGACCAGGAACTGACCCTGAAAAGTTTCCTCAAGGCAATGGCGTCGGCGATAGATGCCCGCGACCCGACCACGGCCGGCCATTCCGAGCGGATTGCCCGCTATGCCATCAATATCGGCAAAGTCATTGGCTTCAGCGAACCGGAATTGAAACTGCTTGACTATGCGGCGGCCCTGCACGATGTCGGCAAAATCGGCGTGCCGGATGCCATACTCTTAAAACCGGATAAACTCACGCCCGAAGAGTTCGCCAAGATGAAACAACACGCGGTCAAGACCAAGGAAATACTGGAACAGATGTTCTTCGGCCGTGAGTTAAGGGAAATTCCGCATATCGCCTCGTCGCATCACGAAAAGATAGACGGCTCCGGTTATCCGGATGGCTTGAAAGGCGACAACATCTCCAAGGCGGCCAAGGTGCTGGCCATTGCCGATGTCTATGATGCGCTGGTAGCCCAGGACCGACCCTATAAAAAGGCAATGACCCACGAGCAGGCGATGGCGATATTAAACGAAGGCCGGGGCGCCAAGTTTGATGCCGGAATCATTGACCTGTTTGAGAAACAGCAGTTATACAAGATTGAACGCCGCAAGATGGGCCGGTTTAACATTGCCATACCGGTAGAATACACGATACTGGCGCCGATGCCGGTGACCACTCCGGCCAGGAGCCAGACCGTCAATATCAGCGGGCTGGGCGCGCTGGTTACTTCAGTGCGATTATTGTCTATCGGCAGTATTATAAAACTCAAGTTTAGCGTTTCCGAACGGCCCTATAGTTCGGCTGTTAGAGTCCCCCCGAATGCTTTCGGGGGGACGAGTTATCAGCCGACTATAGTTGGCAGCCCGTACGGGCCGCTCAAACTGCCATACTACGAACTCACGGCCAAGGTCGTCCGGGGCGAAAAGAAGTTTGCGCATAAAATTAACCATTTGGGCGTGGTGTTTACGGATATGAACGAACAACAGCAGAATGAACTGGCTGACCTTTTCAAACTACAGACCGCAGGCGCATCTGCACCCAGATAACTGGCATCCCTTCTATGAAATATGTTAACATTTCCATTGTCGGCCGGCCCAATGTGGGCAAATCAACGCTGTTCAATACTCTCATCAAACGGCGGTTAGCCATAGAGGACGCCGTAGCCGGCACCACCCGTGACCGGGTTTCTTATACGCTGGTCAAAAACGATTACCTTGTAGAACTGGTAGATACCGGTGGTATGGAAACACTGGAATCAACGGGCGATATCATATGGACGAGCGTCCAGAAACAAATATCCACCGCTTTAAAGCAGGCGGATATCATATTGTTTGTGCTGGACATCCGGAGCGGATTGACGGGGCTGGATAAAGAAATCGCCCAGTTACTGCACAAACAGAACAAACCGGTGCTGGTTATCGCCAACAAGGCCGATACCCAGCGCTTTGACAGCGGCATAAATGATTTTTACCGGCTCGGCTTTGACGATATAATTGCCGTTTCGGCCTTGCAGAGGCGCAACATAGACGAAGTCTGGGTTAAGACGATAAATCTTATCGCCGGGCTCGGCATCAAACCGCAGGAACCGGCGGAAACCGCGTCCGACCAGACGATTATAAGGATTGCCATAGCCGGCAAGCGCAATGTCGGCAAATCTACCCTGGTCAACACGCTGGCTAACGAGGAGCGCGTGATTGTCAGCGAGATACCCGGCACGACCCGGGACAGTATTGATGTCCGCTTTGAATACGAGGGCAAAACTTATGTCGCGATTGATACGGCCGGCCTGCGGAAAAAGGGCAAGGCAAAGGAATCGGTGGAGTTCTTCAGCCGCCAGCGCACCGAGGACGCCGTCAAGCGCGCCGATGTCGTCCTTTTCCTGATTGATGCCGTGGAAAAGGTTTCCGATGTGGATAAAAAGGTGGCCGGCTTCATACTGGAACAGCATAAACCGTCCGTGCTGGTTATTAATAAATGGGACCTCGCTTGTAGTGAGCATAGCGAATCTATTCGCCAAGCCAAACCGGACGATTCGGCCCTGACCGAGCAATACCTGAAATACCTTAATAAGACACTCCCCTTCTTCAGTTTTATGCCGCTGGTGTTCATCTCGGCCCAGACCGGTTTCAATGTCAACAATCTGTTGCCGTTATGCGATGAACTCTATCAACAGGCCGGCGCAAAGGTGCAGACCGCGCTTCTGAATAAAGCCATAGAAAATATCAGGCGGCGGCTGCCTTCATCCGGCCGGACCACCCGGCACCCCCGGATATACTACGCCACCCAGACCGGCATATATCCGCCGACCATCAACATCAGCGTGAACGACACGGCGCTGTTCAGCGACCTGACAATGAGACACGTTGACAAGTTCCTGCGCCAGACGATGCCCTTTACCGAAGTGCCCATAAGGTTTATCCTGAAGGGAAAACAAACAAGAAAGAGAGAATGATATGTCAGTCAAACATACGGTATTCCTGCAGGTTTTCGTGCTATTAATGGGCGGCTGTTATACGCAGATGCAACCGGACAAGCCGAAAATGCCCGAACTCTGGCTTGATGCCAAAGGGGTACACCAGGATTATACTGCAATGAACCCGCCGGTCGGGCTGAACCTGACCGCCGCCATCCCGCTTCTGCGGGATGCCGAAACTATTGATAAAATCAAGCAATCTCTGGAACAATTCGCCGGCCTGCTCTGGGCAGATACCTTCGGGCAATTATATATCAAGCAGGTGATTCTCCGGAATAACTCGCAGGATGGTTACATCCATTTTGAGAAGTTGGAGAAATTAGGCGGCCACGCCCGGTTCGGCGGTCCGTTCACGGTCAATACCAACCTGCTTGACCTGGACCAAAAGACCGGCCGTAAAGGGGTCGGCGTCAAAGTCCTGGCCGCCGGCATTATGCACGAATTCGGGCATTCTATGCTCCTGTTAAAAGACGAATACGGCACGACCAGGGAATGCATAATGCATCCCCAGAGCCGCACATCCCATTTCTGCGAGAGTTGCGAGAAAGAATTGCTGGACCGGTTCAAGAATTGGAAATTCCCGGTTGGTGACGAACGCGCTAAATGGGTAAATCAGAATAAAGTGCCAGAACCTACAATAACGATGGGAAAATACTGAACTCTTACGAAATGGGGAACAGACTGCTAAAAAGTGTCATTCCTGCGAAAGCAGGAATCCAGACTCCCTGTATTTACTGGATTCCCGCCTGCGCGGGAATGACAGAGGGGGCGTTTCGCAAGAGTTCAGGAATTACTGCCCCATCTTTTTGCGCTGACCTTCCAGCCACTGTTTCACATCAGCCGGCGGCTCTTCGGGCGGCAGACCCTGTTGCTGGCGCTGTTGCTGCCGGCGCATCGCGTGGGATTGCTGACGGCCGGTTCGGGCGGCGGAGTTGACCCGCCGGATGATTGCTTCGCATTGGCTTCCTGCAGTTCCACCTTCAGTTTATCTATCTGCCTTTTGGCATCATTCAGGTCTTTTTCCAGACCTGCCACCTTTGATTTGAACGTATCGTTTTCCTTCTTGATTTTATCCCGTTCTGCCTTAAGGTCGGTTTCGGTCTTTTTCATCTCGTTCTGGAGCCGGAGTTTATCTTTCTCGGCCTGGCTGAGCGATTCTTTGCTCTTGGCTAAATCCTCGCGCGTCTCGTCCAGTTCCGTCTGCGCCTTCTTTAACTGGCCGGCCAGAATCTCCGCCTCTTTATTCCCGCAGGCGGACAGCATCAGCGCAAACATAACCCCTAAAATTATTGACAACCTATACATATCTCATCTCCTCTAACCACGGATTTACACGGATTAATCTGTGTAATCTGTGGCTTATTTAATTTTCAACTTAATGGTTATCCCGCCGGTGGTGGACACCTCAACTTTCTGTTCGGGCTCGTCTTTCTTCTTTGATGTCTTGACCGACCGGGACTGCTCAAACAAGAACGAGCCGGTCAGGTTTAAATCCACCAGCCGCTCCGCACCCTGGCCGGGCAGCGAAACCAGATAAGTCCCGTCCAGTTCCACGGTGTAAGCCGTGTTATTAGCCGGGTCGTTTCTGGTGGCCTTGAGGTTGAGCAGGACCCGGGCGCAGTTGAGTTTCTCCGCACTGACAATCTCTTCCAACGTGCCGGTGCCGGATACCTCGCAGAGTTTCTCGTCATACTGGTCGGCGAATAATATCCGGGCCAGTTCCTTATTCTTTATGTCATAGGTTGCGCCGACGGTCAGCGGCTCGGCCGGCAGTAACGGATAGAACCAGTTGACCGGTTTGATGTAGTTGTTGGACATTGGCCTTGCGCTCCGAGACGAGGTATTCCCGCTTATTATGGAAACTTCTTTTGTCATCGCTGACCAGCAGGATTAAATCCTTGTACTGGTGGCGGTAGTGTTTCCAGTAAGGATAGGTCTGTGACTTGGTGATAACCGACGGGTCGGTGGTTTTGATGGTATAATTCCCTTCCCATTTCTGCTCTTCTTCCACCGTGATGATATCGGCGGTTTTGAATGCGGGCAGTAATGGGTAACGGACCACTGCGGCGGGCTGGGGCGCCGGGGCCACTGGAGCAGGGGCCAGCATCGGCGCGGGCGGCGCAACCGGCTTCGGCTCTTCCGCTACAATAATGCTGATAACCATTGATAACATTACTAATACCAGTAATTTCGGAATGTTCTGTCGCATAATATTATACCCCCTTTTTAAGTATACATAACTCATAAGAGATGGCCTGTCAATAAATAATAAACCTTTTTAGAGCCTCTAACATAATGAAACCACAGATACACACTGATAAACACCGATGGCATTTTATTATAAAAATATCCGCGTCAATCTGTGTGGCGCCGAAGCGCCATGGCGTCTTTATGGCGCTCTTTAATCTGCCGTTCCGGGTTCTCGCTCTTCCCACCAAGGCGGGACTAATCACACGAATTATTTCATATCCCGCTACTTATTGCGGGATAATGTTTACCGGTAAACATTCTAACCCTTCGGCAGTGAGCCCGATATCTGCCTCAGGGCGAACCTGTTCTTAAGGTGAGAGGGTAGGCACCGGGAGGTGTAGGGGAGGGGTAGTATGGGTGGCCTACACCTCCCTTACCCTGTGCCTACACCTCCACTACCTTGTGCCTACACCTCTACTACCCTGTGCCTACACCTCTACTACCTTGTGCCTACACCCCTAATACCTTGTGCCTACACCTCTACTACCTTGTGCCTACACCCCTACTACCTTGTGCCTACACCCCTACTACTTCGTGCCTGCACCCCTACTACCTTGTGGCTACACCCCTAATACCTTGTGCCTACACCTCTACTACCTTGTGCCTGCACCCCTACTGGATTGGCTCTACACCTCCGTTGGGCTGGCTCTACACTTATCCCTGCCAACGGGGTTAGTTGAAATGTCTGACGTCAGACATTTAGGCTTGTCCCGAGCGCAAGGTGCGAGGGGTTTGTCCTGAGCCATAGCGAAGGGCCCCCAGGATAAATGTTTACCGGTAAACATTCAGAAAGTGTCCTATTTTGGGACAGTTGGCGTGGTTTCGGGGGTAGGCAAAGGGAAATGTTGGGCGCCCAACAATGTTCGCCGGCGAACATTATACTACCTGTCTTTGGCGTGATATCTATGTACTGGGTGCGGTGGGTGGTCAAACTGGAGGTTGACAAGGGCAGGGGTGGCGGAGTTGTGAGCAGTAATATGTAGCGGTGGCGCAGGTCGGCGCCACCGCACTACCGCAACTCTATTTTTTCTTACCACCCTTGTTATTACCGTTGCTGCCGGAATCGGCTGGCGGTGGCGGTTGTGTTGTTGCCGGGTCAGACGGTTGTTCAGTGGTTGTTTGAGCCGGTTCTTCCGAGACTATCTTGGTGATAGAATCCTTGCCCTCAAAGTCGCAGGACGCACCGTTGTTAAATCTACCTCTGACAATAAACTCGGTATCAATCTGTTCGCCTTTAGCGGCCAGGGCGGCCTCAACCGCCTGTCGCCTGAACTTAATCACCATCGTGGTTTTATCGTCAGAGAGTTCCATCCGTTCATACTTGGCGCCATCGCAGGTGGCATCGGTGATACCGGCTACATCATAACCGGCCGGGAACTGGATAAATACCGTCATTATCCCAGGGTTTATATTGAGGCTCTCCGGTTTTACCGTGACCAGCGCGGGCAGGATGACTCTAAACCGAACTGTCTTATGGGCAACATTGCCTGAACCGTCTATGGCGGTTATGGTCAGGATGTTTTCGCCCAATAGGTTAGATAAGTCAATAGTGTCCTGAGTATAAACCTGTCCGTTGAGCGTTACGCTCGTATAATTAATTCCAGAAGTTACCTCGTCTATGACCGGGTCTTCGGCCAGATAGGTTATAGGGATTATGGTCGGCTGTCCATTGGTCAGGTTATAGTATTCTTTCCCATCCGTAGGTGAGGTAATGCTGATAACCGGCGGGGTGGTATCCGCGCCGCTGAATAAGGCAAACAGAGATAGACTGGTCAACTCGGCGATTATCTGCTTGTTTGCCAGGTCAAGCCGTTGAGGCGGGTTTACCCATGCCGGAGGAACGAGCGTTTCATCCCAGCGGCGCACGACTAACTGGTTAACTTCTCCTGCTATATTTGTATCATACTTGAATGTTAGAATTACCGACGTCGCAGGAGGAAAATTAACCGACGGTGAAGCAATGATGCGATAGATATTAGGAAAGACATATTGAGAAGGCGCGGCAGTTAATATTTCATAAATAGGTCCGGGAATGGCCGATGCGTCCACCAGTTCAATGCTATTGATACTCACCTTGCTAAAGTCCTATTAGGAAATTGACGATATATGTTATATGAGACCAATCGGAACAGCCAAAGTATTAGAGAAACGGCGGCTACACGCCATCGCGTTTCTCCAGAAAGGGTATCGTCCTTGCCAAGTAGCCGAGATGGTA
>JACQXL010000105.1 GCA_016208805.1 Planctomycetota bacterium
TGTAGCCGCCGTTTCTCTACTTCTTTGTCTGTTCCGATTGGTCTCATATAACATATATCGTCAATTTCCTAATAGGACTTTAGCAATGTGAGTATCAATAATATCCTCCCCGATGTCGCTCCGTGATTTTACCACAAAGACACAAAGAGCACAAAGGATTTAATCTGCGAAAATCTGCGTCCTATTTAGCGCTATGGAATCCTATCCTGGGCTTGGGCGGTTCTGCCGGAGTCTCCATTAACTGCCGGATAGCATCAAACACCGCCCGGAACTGGGAATCATATTTCTTTTCCAACGTATCAAGCCTGCCGGCTAATTTCTTGTGTGATGAAATTATCCGGCGCAGTTTAACAAAGGTGCGCATAATCGCGATATTTACCTGAATTGCCCTTTTACTGTTGAGGATGCTTGATAGCATTGCCACGCCTTGCTCGGTAAAGGCATAGGGGGTTGCCCGGCGTAGTCCACCCCATCTTGAAGTCACAATTTGTGATTTCAAGTTTGCGAACTCCGGCTTGCTTAATTGGAACATAAAGTCTGCCGGGAATCGGTCCATATTCCGTTTAACCGCCTGAACCAATACCCGGGGCTCAACCTCGTAGAGTTCTGCCAGGTTGGTACTCAACATTATTTTATGGCCGCGCAGGAAGAAGATATGGCTTTCAATACGCTCTACCGGAATAATAGAAAGTTTATCAGTCATTTTTCATCCCCTGAGAATATTATCGCTGTAATCTCAGAATACTATCCTATCTTTCCCGATACACGAATCAAGTTAAACCAGCCACCCCGATGATTATCGGGACTCCGCTGTGGCTTCGCAGATTACGCGGATTGTGCTAAACCGGTGACAAATTGTCACCAGTTCATTTTTCTCGGTGGCGGTTAACTGGAACATACTTGGGCTGTTGGAGTAAAGCGACTTACAGCCCAGTATACCTGGCAGTAATTCGCTACCGCTCAAACTGCCAGAGTATAAATTCTTCCGGGAACCGCTCCCGGTTACGCCTTACCTGCCTATTTAAATATTTCGTTTCAACGCCATATAATTCAGCCAAATCGCGGTCAATCATTACTTTATGGCCTCTTATCAGGAAAATCTTACGCTCAATTATTTCCGACGGTATTAATTCTTTCATAATATAATCATTCTCTGCGCCCTCTGCGGTGAATCTACGCCTTCGCTCCGCCCCTTCGGAACTGCCGGTTCCTGCGGGACTACGTCCTATCGGACTCCGCAGCACTTCTTGTATTTCTTGCCGCTTCCGCCCAGCACATACTTTATGTGCTGGACTCCGCTATCCTCATAACTTTTCCGTCGCCACCCCGCCATAAGTGGCGGGACTCCGTTGCGACTCCGCCGGCGCATATCCGCCACTCCGAACGCTTTCAAAACTGCCTATCTCCTTGTGCGAGACATCAGTCACCTTCCATAACTCCGCCAGCCGCTTTTCGGCCTCGGTGTATAACTCGACCTTGAACGCCAAATCGGTCACCTCTTCCTTGACGGCTGTGAGCATCTCGTTGAACATCTTGTAGCCCTCGCTCTTGTATTCTATCTTCGGGTCTTTCTGGGCATAGCCGCGCAGTCCGATACCGCTCCTCAAATAGTCCATCGCATAGAGATGCTCTTTCCAGTGCTCGTCTATCTTTTCCAGCAGGAGATAGCGCTCTAAATTGCGCATCGCTTCAGCGCCCAGCCGTTGCTCGCGCGCCTGGTATAATTGCTCCACTTCCTTGATAATCAGTCCTTCTATCTCTTCAACATCGCGGCCCTTGAGTTTATCCGCCGTCAGCTCCAGCCCGAACTTGCGCTTAAATGCCGTTAATAACCCGTCATAATCCCAGTTGCCGGCCGAGGTATCGGGCGGCAGGAATTTGTCTATCGTGGAGTAGATGCCTTCCTTTATCATCTCCAGCATCGTCTCCTTGATTTCCTTACCCTCAAGAATCTTACGGCGCTGGCCGTAGATAATCGTGCGCTGTTCGTTCATTACCTTGTCGTAATCAAGCAGTTGTTTTCTGATATCAAAGTTATGCGCCTCCATCCGTTTCTGGGCCTTCTGAATCGCATTGGAGACCATCCGACTTTCAATGGGCTGGCCTTCGCTCATCCCCAGTTTGAGGAGCATATTGGAAACCCAGGGCGGCGCAAACAGCCGGAGCAACTCGTCCTCCATCGCCAGGATAAACTGTGACGAGCCCGGGTCGCCTTGGCGTCCGGACCGACCGCGTAGCTGGTTATCAATCCGACGCGCCTCGTGCCGCTCCGTGCCTAATATATGCAGACCGCCCAGTTTGGCCACGCCTTCGCCCAGGATAATATCAGTACCGCGACCGGCCATATTGGTCGCAATCGTGACCATCCCGGGCTGGCCGGTCTTGGCCACAATCTGTGCCTCGCGCTCGTGCTGTTTGGCGTTGAGGACATCGTGCTTGACCCCACGCCGGTTGAGCATTGTGCTGACCCGCTCGGAGTTTTCTATTGAGGTGGTGCCGACCAGGATGGGCCGGCCGGTCTCGTGTATCCGCACGATTTCATCTATAATGGCGTTGAACTTCTCTTTCTCGGTCCGGAAGACCATATCCGGATAGGTATCGCGCAGGAGCGGTCTGTTGGTCGGAATCGTTACTACCTCCAGTTTATAGATATTGAAAAACTCCATCGCCTCGGTCGCGGCCGTGCCGGTCATACCGGCCAGTTTCTGATACATCTTAAAATAGTTCTGGAGGGTGATGGTGGCCAGGGTCTGGTTCTCCTCTTTAATCTTGAGATGCTCCTTGGCCTCAACGGCCTGGTGCAGACCGTCGCTCCAGCGCCGGCCCGGCATCAGCCGGCCGGTGAACTCGTCCACTATCAGAATCTCGCCGTCCTTGGCGATGTATTCCTTGTCTTTGCGGTACAACTCCTTGGCCCGGAGCGCCTGCTCAATGTGGTGCGGCCATTCCATATTCTTATCCGAATAGAAACTGTCAACCCCGACCAGCCGCTGGGCGTTTTCTATGCCGGACTCGGTCAGGATGACCATATTCTCTTTCTCTTTGACGACGTAGTCCTCGTCCTTGCGCAGGCGGCTGGCCACCCGTTCGGCCGTGTAATACTTGTCGGTGGATTCCTCGGCCGGGCCGGAGATAATCAGCGGCGTGCGCGCCTCGTCTATCAGGATGCTGTCCACCTCGTCCACGATGGCGTAATTATACCCGCGCTGGCACTGGTCGCTAAAGCGCACCTTCATATTATCGCGCAGGTAGTCAAACCCGAGCTCGTTATTGGTGCCGTAGGTGATATCGCAGGCATAGGCGGCCCGGCGTTCCTCGTTGCCCATCTGGTTCTGGATAACGCCGACGGTCAGGCCGAGCAGCTCGTAAATCGGGCCCATCCAGTCCCGGTCGCGACGGGCCAGGTAGTCGTTGACCGTGACGATATGGACTCCTTTGCCTTCAATGGCGTTGAGGTATGCGGCTAAAGTGGCCACCAGAGCACCATCCCGCCGATGAGCTGGACATCAAAGTGGCGCATCTTGGTGGTGCGTTTGGATGCCTCGCGCACGGCCGCGAATGCCTCGGGCAGGATGTCATCCAGTGTTTCGCCGGCCTTGAGCCGTTCACGGAACTGCTTGGTCTTCTCGCCTAACTGGGCATCGGAAAGCGACTGCATATCCGGTTCAAACGAGTTGATTGTCGCCACGGCCGGCCAGAGCGAGCGGATTACCCGCTCGTTGCGCGAGCCGAAGATGCTCTTGAGGATATTGGTTAACTTAGCGCCGATTGATTCAATGTCCATAAATTAGTACACGGATTTAGCGGATTAAGCGGAGCATTCTTTAGCACTGTCATTGCGAGCCCGAAGGGCGTGGCAATCTCTTATGCCAAGATATCCATCGGAACAGATCATCAGCTAAATCAGTTCAATCAGTGTACTTATCGGCGGGTAATAGTCAATAATTTAAGTGGTGTTAAAAGGTTAATTACTATTGACATTTATCATAAAACATACCATTTAGTCAGATAAGTATGCATAAGGATATGAAAGATACCATAATTGCTGTTTTGTTGGGTTTAATACTTATTGGCTATTATGGCTGCGGTAAAGATGACAAGGAAACTTCTAACAAGGAACCTACATCAGAAGAAATACAGACGGTAAAATTACTTATTGCGAAGGGTGAACCTATTCCTACCCCAGACTCTGTGAAATTAGAGTGGTTATTTGAAAAAGGCAAGACTATCAAAT
>JACQXL010000106.1 GCA_016208805.1 Planctomycetota bacterium
CGCGGTCCTCAAGGCCAGCAGTTTAGTCGCCATCAATGCCACCGCGAACGGCTACAAATTCGCGTCTCAATTCGTGGCCCTCTCGCCCGCCGGCGCGGTCAGCAATGTGGACTTTCAATTAGAGCCGACCGCCGCGACACAATCAGCCGAGGTCTCAGGCAAGATAACCAACTCGGCCGACGGCTCCGCCATCTATGGCGCCATCGTCACGCTCCAGACACAGCCGACCATCCGCGGGCTGAGATACGACAACAAGAACACGCCGACCGACCTGATTGACGACACATTCTATGTCATCCCGCCGCCCGGTGTCTCCATCAGCCAGTATAAATGGACTCTAACATTGCCTAACGGCACTAAATTCACATCTACCAACGAGAACGGCGTCGCGGTCGTGTTACAGCAATTAGTTGCCGAGGCAGTCGCGGGCGGGCAATCCATCACCACCGGCGCATACAAGGTAGAATTAGAAGTAACCTATACCGGCGGTAAGAAAGCCATCGTCTCCGGCGGCTTCCTGTTAAACATCTCGCCCACCTTAACGGTCTATCTGGCCGATATCCGTCTGCCGATGTCGCTCCAGGACCAGCGCAGACGAATCCTTCAACGGCTCCGCCAAAGCAGACGGCTATATCATTTCCAATCCCGTCGCAATCACGGCATTAGCCGCATCTGAGAAACGGACGCAGGACTTTGCTCTATCATCATTAAGCACCGATACCACTGCGCCGTCATCGCCCGCCAATATCTCCGTCACCGAAGAATCCCCGGGCACCATCCGCCTGACCTGGACCGCATCCACTGACAACACCGGCATAGACCACTACCGGGTCTATCGCGACAATACCGAGATAGCCAAGACACCGCTCAACTACTACATTGACTCCGGACTGCAGTATGGTCCGACATATTATTATGTCATCGGCGCATTTGACCGGGCCAACAACTCGGCGTTAAGCAATATGGTCAGCGTTCTGTTAGTCAACGACACTACGGCGCCGACCACGCCGACCAATTTAGCCGCAACCGTGGTCAGCACTAACCAGATAAACCTGACCTGGTCGGCATCAACAGACGATGTTGCCGTAAGCGGATACAAGGTCTATCGGAATGGCACGAACCTAACGAACGTAACGAACTCAACGAACTATGCGGATACTGGTCTATCTGCTTCCACGCAATATGAATACAAGGTCCAGGCATATGATGCGGTTGGTAATCTCTCGGCTTATAGTAATATCGTAACCGCCACGACCTCAGCCGCGGCTGATACCACGGCGCCCAGTGTGCCGGTGATGAACGGCGCAGTGGCTTTGAGTTCCGCCAGTATCGGCATCAGTTGGACCGCATCTACAGACAATGTGGGCGTCACGGGTTACAAAGTCTATCGCAATGGAACGAACCTAACGAACGTAACGAACTCAACGAACTATACGGATTCAGGATTAAGCGCCAACACCGCCTATACATATAATGTTGCGGCATATGACCAAACGGGCAACACCTCGGCACAGAGTTCAGCCGCCAGCGCCACGACCCAGGCCGGCGGCGGCAATTTAGTCGCCCACTGGAAGCTTGACGAGGAGACAGGCACGACTGCGGCTGACGCATCCGGCTATGGCAACAACGGCACGGTCTATGGGGCAACCTGGTCCGGCGGAGCATTGAGTTTTAATAGTTCTAATCAGAATTATGTAAATTGTAGTAACAGTTCTGCTTTACAACCATTTTTATTTACTCTTCAAGCATGGGTCAAAATTTCATCGCCTCAATTACCATGGGGTGACGGCCATTACGGCAGTGGGGTAGTGGGAAGAGATAGTATCAATGTGGACCTTTCTGGTTATAGTATGGTAGTGATGCAACAACAACCGGCTATTATTTGGGGATACGGTGCTGGTGGGTCAAATTTCAGAGCAAATTCAAATATAAGTTTAAACGCATGGTATCATATAGTTGGCACATATGATGGAGCAACAATGAAAATTTATATTAATGGTATGTTGGATGGAACTCAGAATGTTAGTGGTGCTTATTCCCCCATCCCCGTATATAATTCATCTCAACCGTTTGTTATTGGAGGGCGTTATTCTGGTTACTATGACAATTTCTCTGGCCAGATAGACGACGTCAAAATCTACAACTATGCCCGGACGGGGGCGGAGATTCAGGCCGAGTATAATGCGCCGAGGTGGGTTTATATTTCACCCGCCACCAAACCATCGGCCAGGTCTTCCGGAGCGCTTGCTTATTATTCCGCTATTTCTAAAACGGTTCTATTCGGCGGCGGGACAAACGGCGGTATCGGCTGGTTAAACGCTACCTGGGAATACGACGGCGCCAACTGGACACTGAAAACACCTGCCAATAAACCCTCTACCCGCGCAGAACACGCGATGGTCTATAACCCTGTTGGTACCGGTAAGATTGTCCTCTTCGGCGGCAGGTATTCCTCTACCCGTTATGACGACACCTGGGAATATGACGGCGCTAACTGGACGCTGAAATCACCGGCTGCTAAACCATCTGCCCGCTCTGCCCACGCAATGGCTTACGATTCTGCTCGCGATAAAGTGGTCTTATTCGGCGGTGATACGGCTGGTGGCTGGAGTGACGAGACATGGGAATATGACGGAACCAATTGGACACTGAAAACACCCGCCAATAAACCCTCTATTAGATACAGGCACGGAATGGCGTATGACTCTAACCTGGGTAAAGTTGTCTTATTCGGAGGTAACGGGAACTTAAACGATACCTGGGAATTTGACGGTACCAACTGGACAGAGAAAACAGTGGCAAATAAACCGCCCATAGGGTATATCGGATCTTTAATGGCATATGACTCAAGTAAGCAGCGGGTGGTTTTATTTGGCGGCGGAGTCATCAGTGGTGGTTATAGTAATGATACCTACGAGTGGGATGGAAGTAATTGGCTCTTAAAATCGCCGATTAACAAGCCCACCGCACGATATGAACATTCAATCACATATGACCCGGTGCGAAACAAGATTATCTTATTTGGTGGTTGGACTACCACTGATAATGATGAAACTTGGGAATATTCGGGGCAATAGGGGATCCGCGGGTCGCGGGACAGGCAGAAAGGAGGTGTTGAGTTTGTAACCCGCCGTCTCAAGACGGCAACCTGCCGTCTCAAGACGGTAACCCGCCTTCTCAAGACGGTAACCCGCCTTCTCAAGAAGGAAACCCGCCTTCTCAAGAAGGAAACCCGCCTTCTCAAGAAGGAAACCTGCCTTCTCAAGAAGGCAACCCGTCTTCTCAAGAAGACACCCCGCCTTCTCAAGAAGGAAACCCGCCTTTAATAAAGAGGGAAGAAGGGTAATTACTGAACTCTTGCGAAACGGATAACAGGCCGTCCAAAAGGTGTCATTCTGAGTCCCGACACGGAGTGTCGGGACGAAGAATCTCGTCCCAAATACGCATAAAACGGAGATTCTTCAC
>JACQXL010000107.1 GCA_016208805.1 Planctomycetota bacterium
AACCTGTCTTCCATCTCAGCCGGCGTGGCCGGCGGGACAAGCGGTCTACTCACCGGCGTAAACGAGAGTTTAGCCGGGGTGACCTGCGCATCGCCGATTTCATCTGTGTTTATCTGTGGTGAAAGTGGGCGTGTCGGCACGGCAAAGGACAACTTGGCTGGGGTCACGTTTGCGTCCCGCAGTTTGTCTGTGGTTACTGCGGCCGGCGCAATCTCGTCCGTATCCACCGATGCAGTCTTGATGTGTCGTTTCTCAACCGCATTATCGGCTAATTTAGCCGCGCTGATGGAGTTATCCGGTATCCCGACCGCCGGGACATCGTCGCCAAGTTTGGCTAAGGTCACGGCCTTATCGGCGATATCGGCTGTTTGGATAGTGGCGTCTTTAATCTTTGGCGATGTCACCGCATCGTTGGCAATCTTGGTCTCGGTTACTGCGCCCTCGGTAATCAAGGGCGTGGTCACCTGACCATCGCTAAAATATCTTTGTCTGTAAGCCATAAAAACCTCCTTTTAGTAAGCGCCCGTACGGGAGCTAAATCTGTTTACTACAAAGGGAGTCCGGGGCGCTGCAGCGCCCCTCTCCCTACCCGTTACACCAGCACTATCCGTGCGTGCAGTTTGAATTCGGGGTCAGAGAATTCGTATTCCAGGAGCGAATCGGTCGCTCCGCCGCCCACTACGAACGGCTTCACCGGCGTTCCTACCGTATCCCTGAAGGCATTGGCCAAATCCACCAACCGCCCATTCTGCGCCGCGACCTCGGCTGTTTCCATATCCGCCTTGAGTATGGTCATACCGGCTGTTATCAGCAGGTTGGTTGCGGCTGAACGGAACTGTTGCCTCAAGCCCGCCTTGGTGAAGTCATAGGGATTACCGGCTATTAACTCCAGGTGTCTGTTCATCCGGTTTGCCAGCGGGTCGCCGGTCATCCAGTAAACCGTCTGCGGTATAATCAGACCGCGGATTCGGTCACCGGTAATCCGGAGCGTGCTTTTAGCCACCCCGTTAGCCCAGATGTCCTTGGAGTTATTGACCTGGTCCTTGAACCGTTTGGCCTCAACGCCGTCAACGGTTGCGAAGGCAAGCCCGTACTTCTCCAAAAACTTGTTATAGGCGTCTGCCAAGCCCTTGTATTGCGCCCGGATGATATTTGCCTGATTCTTGCCTCTCTTTGAGACGAACCCCGGGGCTATCATACCCTTCCATTTCTGGTTGGATATTTCAGCCACCCGCGACTGGTATTCGCCGTCATTAGGCAGGACTTCAAGCATCCGGTCCTTCATACGCAGGGCATTATTGACCAGCCCTTCGGCCCATTTATCCGGCATATCTCCGGCCGGCTCCACATAAAGCGGAACCGTCACCTTGATATCCAGAACAATATCGTTTGCCATAGATTTCTCTCCTTTTCTTACTGCCCGTTTGAGTTAAGCGAATTACGGGCAGTTAGACCCGCCGAAGCCTTTTGCGTAGGCGGGCTTTCATTTTGGAACCAGCCGGCCGGGGGCTATCCGGCGCCGGATAGTCCCTTAAACCGAACTGAGACAGCCAAACTATCGCTTGGCTTTGTCGCGAATTACATTCAGAACGATTTCAACAACCGCCCTAATGACCCGCTTCCAAAATTTATTCTTCATAAACTTCTCAAGGCAAATCCGGGCGGGATTGGATGACGTCACGCATCCGCTTCCGGTGACGTCCCGGTTGCCTTTCATAATACTTACAATATAATGGACAGTAACTCGCTTCCCTGAGGGTCGCTTGAACTGTCCATAATATAAGGGAGTTATCAGACCCTCTTTTGTGACACGATATTAAATTTTATTTGCAGATACGGTTTCAGTTTGGCTATGGCCCGATGAAACCTCTGCCGTAAGGCATCTGCCGAAGCGCCCATCTGTTCTGCTATTTCCGCGAAAGTATACTCATAAACGATGTGATAAATAACCAGTTCGGACTGTTTCCGGTTTAGGATGCCCTTGACCGACCACTCCCAGAGCATATCCTCAACCTGCTCTTGCCAGGGGAGCAGTTCCGGCGCAAGCGGCTCGGTTTTAATCTCGCCCGTGAAGCGGTTGCATTCACGCAATTCTTTTCGGATTAACCACTCGGCCCGGTCTTTGAGATGCAGACTGAATTTCTCTGCTGTTTTTAAGGAAGTATCCAGTAATGCATCAATATAAGCCGCATATACCGGCGCAAAGGGGTCAAACGGATTTATCCGCTTGAGCGCGGGCCTGAACCGGCAAAAGGTCTGGTTCATCTGCTCCCACAAAATGCTCAGGAGCAGAACCAGTAACCAACCCTTGGTCTTGGGTTTAACGCGGTAGTAGGTTACGATTAGATTAAGCAAATGGTCTGGCGCTAAAGACGCCACAGGTTTTGCCTGCTGGTCTGTTTCGGTATGGAAGAAATCAACGATGTCTTGGGGGGTATTGAAGCCGGATAGTTCCGGGTGTTTATTTTTGAAACGGTTGAACCGCTTCAGGAATGCCGGGGATTGAAGTTCCTGCCGGAGTGATTGCCGGATTCCGGCCCTTGAGGTTTGGTGCCGCATAAAGCGCTCCGTCTCGAGCCGGACGTCAAGCGCCTCTCTTACTCGCTGTTAGACCTATGGTCGTTACAGCGAGTTAGACCCCGACGCAATGTCGGGGATATATGGCTCCTTAGGGCCTCAAGGGTCTCTTTGTTTTAACAGTCATTTAATGGCTTAAGCCACATCCTTTTTGACCCTGATGATATTCAGGGTATGGCAATGTTGATTAGGGCAGACGGCTTGAACCCTGCCGTCCTCTACGGTGTATTGATGGTTTTTTATCTGGATACAGACAAAACCATTCTTGTAGATACCCAGAAGCCGGCCGCACTTCTCGCATTGCCATTTACCGTTAGTCATTTATCATCACCTCCTTTCTATTTTTAGTAAGCGGATATAGCGGATTTAACTATCAGGTTAATCCGTTAAATCAGTTTACTGCCAATCTATCATCCTCTATAATATAAGGGAGTTTTCGACCCCCAAAATGTGACATTAAAATAAAAAATTCCGTCCCCATAATAAAAAAGGGCTGGATACCCTTGCTTATGAGTTTTTGCTCTTCGCAAGAGATATCCAGCCTCCGGTTTTCCGGTCAGCGGAATTAAGTCAGCATTATCTTAATTTGTTTCTCATAGATTGATTAACGGATTTACCGTGTAGTTTTACTTTAGCAACATCTCTTCCGTAAGATTTCCCCACTGTGTCATATGTTATAGTTTTACCTTGAATCATATCTTTCAATTGGTTTTTAGCCTCAGTCCCACTTTTTGTGCCTAATTCCGGAGCATTTACATTAGCTAACCGTATTGTCTTTCTCGGAATCTTAAAAGTATCTCCATCAATAACCTTTGTTACCTTTGCTTGAGTCATTAGTTATCACCTCCTTAATTTTCAAGTAAACTTTACTTTCTTAGTGGCTTTTTCCGCAGATATCGGGATACCATTTTGTATCTGGACTTTCTGCAATTCGCCAAATCCGATTTTTTCGCAATAACGGATAAATTTAAGCCACTGCGGGTTTAATTCTAAATTATTAATACCCAAATCTTTATTGAATTGTTTTACAATCTCTTCTTTTGGTATAACTTTTAGCATTTATGACTCCTTTTATAATTAATGTCTCTTGTCTTTAGGCGGGCAGGGATCGTTGCCGTAACTATCCTTATCCCGTATTTTACCATCACGGCCGTGAGTTACCACTTCTGACTTTTCATGTTTGGCAATAGTCCGCGCCGCATTGTAAGCCGCATTTTGCGTCCGGTGCGTTGAGGTCAACCGGGAATTACCTTCTCCCCGAACACCCCAACCATTATCTGTCTTAACCACATGCTGATTCTTGTCCATAGAATACCCCCTTTCTATTACACCATTTTGACATCCGCCACTAAACGTCCGTAAGTATCACGAGCCTGAATATGGCATCTTACTTCTGCTCCTATAATTTTTAGATCTAATGATACTTTTGTTCTTTTACCTGCACTTGTCCCTAATTCAGGTGCATCAATTCCAGCAATTCTTATTCTTTCTTGGTTATTGTATTCATATTGATTGCTCTTCCCGGTGTGCGTTACTTTCATATCAAAAGTATCGCCATCAATAACATTTGTGACAGGTCCTCTAATTGTATCTAACATATTAGCCTCCTTTCGTAAAATGATAAGGCGTCATAACTTTGGGATAAGCGTAGAGT
>JACQXL010000108.1 GCA_016208805.1 Planctomycetota bacterium
GCTATCAATGTTACTACTGCGCCGGAAATCACATTGCCGGTCGCGCTGTCAAACACCCGGCCACTGACTCCTTCAGACATAGCAAAAGAGCCATAACCGATAAGCAGGACAATAATTAGCAGAATAAGATTTGCTATTTTTACCAACTTTGTATTCATCATATACCACTCCTTATATTATCCGGAATCCGCCATATTAAAACTGGCAGACCCATCTTTTCTTATTTTTGTTAGTAGTTTATCCTGAAACAGACAAAAAGTCAAGAAAAATATCCGATTTTCTTGTCCGATGGACTCCGAAGAGTCATACGGACTCCTTCGGAGAAGATTGTTATCCAATCGCGCTTATCCTGACAAGGCGGGATGGTTTTTACCTTTTTTCAGGTGGGACAGTCCCGCCCCTTGGTTCAGATAGAGAAGGATACAGACGTTGCATAGGTGACTATAGATATTATTTCCTTGTAATTAATCGTCAAGGTAAATATAATATCTTTAAGAAAGAGAGGAAATGTATGAAATATGGATTAGGCGCTTTATTACTTGTCGGTATTCTCGTATTAACCGGATGCAGTAAAACAGCCCCGATGTTGCATCGGGACGGCGGCCCCGCTCCAATAACCGCTGAAACAAAACCATCCGTTCAGGATGAATCCGTTGATTTATCTCTTGTGCCCGTGGAATATCGTGACCAGGTAAAAGAGTCCTTGAAACTGGCTGGCGATAACGGGTCGGAACTGCTCAAGGTTTTGCAGACGTTAACTATCCCTGAAGAACGGGCCGGAGCGGCATTCCTGATCGGCACACTGCCCTACCCGGACTTGGCCGCCATCAAGGCCGATGTCCTTCTGGAGCATATCCGCTACGCATATCTGATTAAGAATAAGTATCCGTGGATGAAGAATATGCCCGAAGAGACATTCTTACATTATGTATTACCCTATCGTTGTGCCGAGGAGCCGATATCCGCATACCGCAGGTATTTCTACGAGCAATTAGACCCGATTGTCTCGCAATGCACCAACCTATCCGATGTGGCGCATCAGGTGAACCTGTGGTTGGGCGCGCCCAAGCCGGCCCCGTCCCGAACCGACGGGGTCGGGAACGGCAAACAACGGTTCCGGTTCGTCCAGACCGAGGCGCGTGACCAAGGACCACTGGCCAGTCTCAAATCCGGCTACGGCCGTTGCGAGGAGATGATGATAATCTACATCTGCGCGGCCCGTTCGGTGGGCGTTCCCTGCCGCTCGTCCTGGACGCCATACTGGGCCATCTGCGATAATAACCACGCCTGGGTGGAGGTCTGGATAAGCGGTTCGTGGAAGCCGTTAGGCGGATGCGAGCCGGGCGCGCCCTGGTTTGCGGATCCGGCCAAACGCGCCGCCGCTGTCTATTCCGCCACTATCGGCAAACCGCAATCCGAACTGATTCACAAGACCATCGGTAATTCATCCATCATCAATTCCACGCCGAATTATTCCAAGACCTGCCGGGTTAAGGTTAGCGTCGTTGACGCAGATAATAAACCGGTTACGGACACCACCGTGGTCTTTGCGGTATTCAACTGGGGCAGTTTCAGGCCGTTTGCCACCAAGATAACGGACGGGCAGGGACAGGTGGAATTTGTAACCGGAATCGGCGAGTATTTCCTGTCCACCGGCAGGAACGATATGCGCGCCTGGCAGGTGGTCAAGACCGAGCCGGGCAAGACACTGGAGATAACATTCAAACTGGCTAAAAACGCCGCACCGGACGGGTTTATCTTCCTGCGCTATCCAACCTTGGACCAGGCTCGGACGAGTTTTACCACACCCGGTTTGACGCCTGTTTATACTTCACCTCTGACACCGACCTATCCGGCGCCGCCGGAGATATATTTCTACGAGGAATTCAATCCGGCGTTGCATTCAGATGTAATGGCGCTGATGGAAGGATATGCCGGCAAGGATGCGGTGGTCCAGAAACTCAAATCCGCGGGCGGTAACTGGACCGAGATGGCCGGCGCCATAACGGAGATAAGACCGGAACTGAGGCCGGATTTGTTCCATATCATCACCCAACTGGCCCATCTGGAAGCCATAGAGGTGACCAAGGAATTCTTGCTGGACACGGTTATATATGCCGACAGCGCCCGGAGTCGGTCAAAGTGGCAAATACCGGATGACATTCACAAAGCGTATGTCCTGAATCCGCAATTTGAGTACCTGCATATCAGCCCGTGGCGGAAAGAATTGTCAGGTCGGTTCCTTCCAATAATCATAGCCGGTTATAATCCTGATGCTAAAATTCACTCCGACACAATAACCGACACAGCCCGGGCCGTGAACGAATGGGTGGCCGCAAATATCAAGGTGCGCGGCGACCTGGGCGGGCGATTTTCCTATGTGGCCAGTCCGCTGGATACCCTGAAGACCCAATCCCTGGGAAAAGGTGGCCGTCAGCCGCTTCCAGAGTGGCTATTGGCAGTACCTGGACTGGGAAGACCTGAAACGTTACGGTAAATGGGTGGTGGTGCCGCCCGGCCAGTATCTGGTTACGGCCGGTATCAGAAACTCCAACGGCGACCCCTATGTCTATTGCAAGCAGATGGAGTTCAAATCCGGCGACGGCATCGTGATGAACCTGCCGCTGGATATCCCGATAGGTGCGCTTTCAGAGACGGAACGAATCGTGCGGCCGCTGAAAGAGATACCGGATGTAAAACTGGCCGACCTCCAGGGCCGACCGTATAACCTCAAAGAGGTGCTGGAAGAATATAATGTAATGCTGGCTTTCTTTTCGCTGAATAACGAGCCGTGCCTGAGGATGATGCCGATGATTGATGAGGCGTTGTCCATCGCCAGAGATGCCGGGACCGTTATCTGGGCCGTCTATGTTGACCCGGAAGGCAAGGATAAATTCCTGAAAGACGGGCGGCTGGCCGGGTTGCGGATACCGGTTCTGATTGATGCCGACCAGAAAGCGATCAGCCAATTCATACCGGACTTTGAGAAGAATAAGGCGTCTGTCCTGCCGTCCACTTTGCTGATAAACAAAGATGGTAAGACGGTATTCTGGGACGAAGGTTATAATATGGATATTGAGCGGGTAATAGAAGGCGGGCTATCGCTTTTAGGGGACAAGAAAACCGGTTCGGCGGTGGCTACCAGGGCGCCGGAGATTCATACCGAGCCGTTTATTATACCGGACCGGGATTATCTGGCCGAGGCGGAGCGGTATTTCAAGGAAGGTAAATATCAGGATGCGGTCGGCTCGTATAAAAAGGCGCTTGAGGTCGTGGCCGATGATTCTAATATCTGGTATAACCTGGCCTGCGCCTATTCGTTGCTCAAGCAGGTGGATGAAGGGCTGAATGCTCTCAAGAAGGCCGTTGAATACGGCTGGAGCGAGTTTCACTGGATGGATAACGACCCGGACTTAACCAACCTGCGCAACGACCCAAGGTATAAGGAAATACGGAAGTAACGTTTAACCACAGATTTCACAGATTACACGGATTACCAAATCAGGACAGATAAAAAATCTGCGCCAATTTGTGTAATCTGTGGTTTTTCTTGACATATCAGGCGAAAGGCATACCATAGTCCCCCAATGATAGTTTTTAACTGCAATATTTGCGTCAAGAAACTTCAGGTCAAGGATGAATTAGCCGGCCGGAAAGTCAAGTGCCCGGGCTGTAACCAGGTAGTGGTTGTCCCGGAGCCGGAAATCAAACTGGAAATTGATGCGGCTGATAAGTCGGCTGTCAAATCGGCTGAGGCGGGAAAGAAACGCTGTCCGACCTGCGCTACGGAGTTATACGAGGGCGATGCAGTCTGCCTCAAGTGCGGCACGGTGATTAAACAGGTTGCCGGACGGCGCGAGGCCAAGGCCATTCCGTTCTATAAAAATACGCTCTTTTACATCGCCGTCATTGCGGTAATTGCATTAGCGACCGGGGTTTATTACTATCTTAACACTCGGCCCGAATCAACAGAACCACCGAACGATAATAAACATAGCGCTGTCGGCAACAAGCCGGATAACCAAACGCCACCACCGCCCCCGTCCGCTAAACCCGAAGAACTGTTGCGCCAGGAAATCAAGAACGGCGATATTGCCAAACTTGATGGCCTGGTCAAGGGCATAATTGCCGCCGGCAGCAAGTCTATTGATGTCATTGCGGCGGAGATAAAGAATCCGGCCGCAACCGTTAAAACCAAATCCGCCTATGCGTTGTATCTGCTGACCTATTACAATATCTATCGCCAGAATATCTTCCCGATTCTTGACGGCAGCGCCCGCAGCCGCGACGATAATCTGCGGCTGCTTATTCTGGAAATGACCTATATGGCGTTGACGGACGAACGCGATGATGGTTTATTGAGTCTGTCCGATGCGGTCAAGCCCTATGGCAGCCAATTCAAGGATATGGAAAAGTCGCCGCCGGACCAGCGGGCCAGGACTTTGCTTAACTGGCTCAGCGGCGATACCAACAACCTGATTCGGGCCAAGGCCATCATCTATCTGCTGGAATTGGGCGGCGATAAATCCAATGTCAAGCAACTGATTAACCTGTTGAAGGAAGCATCAGCCGAACCCATCATAAAACGATTCCTGAAATCATATACGGGCCAGCCCTTTGAGAAAATAGATGAATGGGACAACTGGTGGAAGGACAACCGGGCCTTGACCCGGGCGCAATGGCTGGCCGGCGCACTGGATAAAACCGCCGACCCGCAAAGATTAACTATTATCCGGCAACTGGCCAAACTCAGGAAACTTTCATCCGAAGACCTGTCAAAACCGGGCCAGCAGTTCATCTACAGCGAAAGCGATACGGATGAGTTTAAGCAGTCCGTCATCAAGCAGTGGCAGGATTGGGCCAGGACGCAGAAGTGAGCCACAGATTTCACAGATTTAACTTGTGGTAATCAAGCCAGGACGGTCAATTCGTTATCGCATCTATAACAAAGGAACCTGGCACCGCTATTGAATAAAATCGTGTTGTATTTATGGCCGCATTTGGAGCAGGTAATCAGCCGGCCGGTCTGGTAATCAAGAATCTTCTGGACCTGTTCATCTGTTAAGTATTTACGCTTGAGCATAATCTCGCCCAGTCGCAAGAAATAATCATCCTGCATTGTCAGTTGCACGCCAAGGCATTCATCCACCTGCGCTTCGGTGGCAAAGCCGAGTTTGATGGCAATCCGTCCGAAGATGTTGTCTTCCTTGATGCGTCTGGTCTGGACGGCCTTGGCTTCTATATTGCGGCTCTGGACATCCACCAGCGACTGAAGTTGGTCTTCGCTGAGATATCCCTTTTCCAGGAGAAGCACGCCCAGCGGCTTCCATTCGCGCAGGGTCTTCTGGGCATTGAGGCATTCCTGGACCTGCGTCTCGTTGACCAGACGCATCTTGACCGCAATATCGCCCAGAATTAAATCTTCTTTCTGTTCACCAGTCATAACTTAGTAATCCGTGGCTTCAGCCACAACATTAATCCGATAATGCTTTTCGCATCAATTATCTTGTTGGTCTTGAGTAGTTGGACAATATCACGCCGATGGAATATACAGTATCTTATTTCTTCATTCGCGTCAAGTTCTAATGGACTATGTTTTGATGGGTCAACCTTTGCTACATAAAGATGGATTTTCTCGGTGCAGAAGCCCGGCGCGGTATAGAATTCCATAACCTTTTTGATGGTTCGTGCGGCGAAGCCGGTTTCTTCCAATAGTTCCCGGCGGGCGCAGGCCAGCGGCGATTCTCCTTTATTAAGCGTGCCAGCTGGTATCTCCCATAATGCCCGGCCGGTCGGGTAACGGAATTGCCTGACCAAAACGACCCTGTCAACGCCCCGCATAAGTGCGGGACTGACTGCGGTCTTGCCAATCAGCGGCACAATCGCCACGGCGCCCGGGTGGACCACAGTTTCCCGCCAGTATGGTTTGTGGGTGCGTGGGTTAGTCAGCCGCGTTCTGGTAATATTAAATATCCGGCCGCGGTAAATAGTGCGGCAGTTTGAGCAGAGCGAATTACTGCCGACTATACTGGGCTGTAATTCGGTTCCCTCAAACAGCCCAAGTATGGTTTTTGCTGTTGACATAGTGTTATTCGGGATTATATCTTTTTGAATATTTATGACTATTAAATTGCTGTTTTTAGCGTGGGTCGTAATTCGTGATATTCGTGCCTCAAAAAGGGTTCTCTTTAAGGAAATCCGGCAGATAATTGTTACTGCTGGCTATTGACTGGATATAGCAGTTGGTCAGCCAGAGTTGCTCGGCGTAATTGACCACCTCGTCATATTCGGACTTATTCAACCGGCGTTTGAGAGCAATATGGCAGTCCGCCTTGTAACAGGGATGGTATTGCGACATTATGCTGATAAAGGTATCCTTGGAAATCTCCTTGGCAATAAAATCCATAGAGGCGAAACTGCCGGCCAGTCGCTGGGGTAATACCAAATGCCTGATAATCAATCCCCGCATAAGTGCGGGACTGACTGCGGTCTTGCCGCGTTCGGCCACGTCGTTCTCATTGGTTTGCAGATTACCCACCTGGCGGTGCATCTCTTTGAGCGCCGTCCGGTTGTGCCGGACATAATCCGCCACGCCCGAACACTCCTGTGCTGATTTGTCATCGCTGTATTTTATATCCGGCAGATAGATATCAACAATCTCGTCCAATAGTTTCAGCGTCTCAACCGTGTCATAACCGTTGGTATTATAGACAATCGGGATATTCAGCCCCTTTCCCGCTGCAATGAATAAGGCCTCCAGTATCTGCGGGACAAAATGGGTGGGCGAGACCAGATTAATATTATGTCCACCCTGGCCTTGGAGCGAGAGCATCCGCTGCGCTAACACCTCGGCGCTGACCACTGCGCCCTCGTATTCCCCCGATGATAAGATCGGGACTTCGTCGCGACTCCGCTGGCTTATCTGGTAGTTCTGGCAGAACAGGCAACGCATATTACAGCCGGTAAAGAAAATCGTGCCTGAGCCCCGCGTGCCGGATATGGGCGGCTCCTCGCCGAAGTGTAACACCGCGCTGGAGATAACCATATCCGTACCGCTCTTGCAGAAACCCAATTCGTCCTTAAACCGGTTCACCCGGCAGTCCCGCGGACTATGAATTATTCGGGCTATAGGAGGTGCGGTGTGTTACCAGGCCACCGAAATATCAATGGGTTGGGTGATAAGAATTTTACGGAATTATGAAAATATAGTTGCATTCTGTAATTTATGTGCTATACTATAAGCATAAACTATGAAGTACAAATATATCCTGATTATTCTGTTGGTGGGTGTGCTGTTTGTCTGTCTGGGCGCGCAGTGCCCGTGGCAGAAGGATAAATCGGGTAGTTCTATGCCGTCACCAGACTCGGTAATTCCCGGCACATGGGCCTGGGATGGAACGAACTGGACGCTTCTTACACCTGCCAATGAACCCGGCCCCAGAGGCGACCACGCTATGGTCTATGACTCTGCCCGTCAGCGAATTGTTCTATTCGGAGGTTCTACGTATGACTTTAATATAGGAAGTTGGGTTTATTTGAATGACACATGGGAGTGGGATGGGACTGACTGGCTCCAGCACTATTCCACAGTTACACCCACTGCCAGAAATCTGCATGCGATGGCGTATGACTCTTTACGGGGTAAAACAGTTTTATTCGGTGGGGTTGGCACAGGCGTTCAAAATAACGAGTCCTGGGAATGGGATGGGACTAATCGGACACTGAAAGATTATACATTGGACCCAGCCGGTGACATAGATACACCATCCTGGCGGGATGCCCCCGCGATGGCATATGATGCGGCACGTGGTAAGGTTGTGTTATTTGGCGGCTATAATATACCTACCAAAACCAGGTTGGGAGATACATGGGAGTATGATGGCACAAACTGGACACAGAGGTTCCCAGCAAACAGCCCACCCCCCAGGAACCATTTTGCAATGGCTTATGACTCAGCCAGACAGAAGATAGTAATATTTGGTGGTATAGTTGGTCAAGACCCAGCAGGGGGGGGGGATGACACCTGGGAGTGGGATGGAACGAACTGGATAGGAATATCTCTTATCAATAGTCCTATAAGTCGTTCAAATCATGCAATGGCATATGATTCATTCAGACAGAAAACGGTGCTATATGGGGGGGTACCGGCTGATGTCTTTTATCCATATGCTCTGGTCTGGGAATATGATGGCACGAACTGGACTTCCATAATTTCTTCCACCAGACCAGGTGGCCGTCAATTTGGCGCATCAATGGTTTATGATTCCGTCCGCAAAAGAGTAATTATGTGGAGATAAGGAGATGTTTATGAAAGATTGGAGAGGGATAGTACCGGTAATTTTAATAGTGTTATTAAACACGTTATCAGTATTTGTTAATGCCGAAACATCATCAACGCCGGAAGAAATTGCACGGCAGACCGAAAAGTTGTTTAAGCACGATGGGTTCAATTATCCTTATGAAGGAACCGGCAAAGAATTTATTCTTAGCGATAATCCTATCTTCCCTAATTTGAAGATTACCTCTTCTGAAGAAATCAATATCAATATAGATGCCGTTACTGATACGCTCAGTCTGAGTATTGTTCCGTTGACCACAACCACGGTCTCTCATACCACTATAAATATTTTTGGTCTTGAGCCGTTCTGGAAGGATAAGCCGGAACCGATTTCACTTTATAAAATTCAGGATGGACATCCGGAAGAAGAATTTGTAGTGGACCCGGAGGGAAAATATAGTTTTGTCCAAACTCTGGATACAAGTCATCATATCTATATCAGGCCGGTGAAGAATACTATCTACATCTATGGCTCTCCCGGTCAGGTTATCTACCTGAAAGACCTCGGTTATGGCTCTACGATTTACCACCAGATAGTCGTTGGGAGTGACGGCATTATTATAGACGGCATCGGCACCCAGCACATCGGCTACAGCCCCGGCACGGGCATTTATCTAAAGAACCGTTCAGGCGTCACCATCCGTAATTGCACCATTTATAATTGGGGTTACGCCATCCATTCTCTCGGCAGTTGGTACTGCACCTACACCAATAATAATATCGGTCCAAACACCTATTTTGGGATTCGGTTTGATAATGCCAGTTGGTATAATTACATCAGTTATAATGAAATTCACGATGCGGCGCATGGCGTCTTCTTGTCCCCAAATTGTTCAAACAACCACGTCCACAATAATATCTCTATACGCGGACATTCTTATGAAGGGATTTATCTTGGATATACGTGCTATTATAACCGTCTCAAGTTTAGCCATTTTTGATTAAAGAGTCAAGATAAAAAAACCGACCTTTACTCATATAGAGGCCTCAATAGTGAGGCGAATTTTAAGTATGAGGAGGTCGGCTTAT
>JACQXL010000109.1 GCA_016208805.1 Planctomycetota bacterium
CCTCTACCCCTTCCGGCATCACCCTCTACCCGTTCGGGCTTCACCCTCTACCTGTTCGGGCATCACCTTCTACCCGTTCTGGCTTCACCCTCTACCCGTTCTGGCCTCACCTTCTACCTGTTCGGGCTTCACCCTCTACCCGTTCGGGCTTCACCCTCTACCCGTTCGGGCTTCACCTTCTACCCCTCTAAAAAATTTAATCGGTAATCGGGATCCCGCTACCATGATGGAGATCCCGGCGGGGGTGGAAGGTGATAGTTATCACATCACATTGGATTTTATCCGCTTTTTCTTGACCCCGTTAGAGGTGGTCTGATATAAAGTAATAAAAATAATACAGGGTGTCCCAAAAGTGTCATTGCGAGCGTAAGCGAAGCAATCCCATTAGGCGGGGTTTTCTAACCCCGCCACCCGTACGGGCGGGACAAGAATGTCCCGCCTATCGGTTTTGCCCCGATGTACATCGGGACTTTTTGGACAGCCTGAATATATTCACCACAAACCCGCCCGTCCCGACCTGCCCGACTCTGGTCAGGCGGGTGTGACAGCGGGGCGTTCGGGCGGGTTTATGGCTAAACCGGTGTCTTTGCGGTTTGATTATTACCTATACAAGTATCGGGGACAAAAAGAGATAATGAAATCAGAAGTACATATTAACATGTCATTCTGCAAATCGTGTGGCTATTGTATCGGGGCTTGTCCAAAAAAGATATTGGAGTTCGCCCCTCATCTTAACGAGAGCGGTTTCCATCCGGTTCATTGCATAAAGAAAGAAGAATGCACCGGCTGCGGGTTATGTTACCAAATCTGTCCTGAAATAGCCATTAAGGTAGTGCGTGAACGATGAGTACAGAGAGATATAAAATTGGCGAGAAAATATTGATGAAGGGGAACGAAGCGCTGGCTGAAGGCGCCGTTCGCGCCGGATGCAGGTTCTTTTCCGGTTACCCGATTACCCCTCAGAACGAGATTCCGGAATATTTAGCGTGGCGTCTCTTTGAAGTAGGCGGCGCTTTTATCCAGGCGGAATCGGAGGTCAGCGCCATTAACATGATTTATGGGGCGGCGGCTTGCGGAACAAGAGCAATGACTTCATCTTCCAGTTGCGGAATAAGTCTGAAACAGGAAGGCATATCATATAGCGCGGCAGCAGAACTTCCGATTTTTTATGCGAATGTAATTAGGGGCGGGCCCGGGCTCGGCAATATTTCTCCGAGCCAGGGCGACTATTGGCAGGCCACGCGCGGCGGGGGACACGGAGATTACAGGGTTATCGTGCTTGCACCTAACTGTGTCAATGAAATGGCCAACTTCCCGAAACTTGCCTATGAGCTCGCTGAAAAATACCGGAATCCTTCTATGATACTGGCTGACGGGTTGTTAGGGCAGATGACGGAGCCAATGAAGTTTGATTTTGAGTGGGTTAACTTAGAACAACTCCCGCCCAAAGATTATGTTCTAACCGGATGCAAAGATAGAAAAAGGCGGGTGATAAACACTCTCCATTTGGATGTGAATGTGCTTGAGCGTCTCAATTGGCATCTTTATAAGAAATATAAGGAAATAGAGACTAATGAAGTCAGGTTTGAAGAAAGATATACCGAAGACGCTGAAATTATTATAGTTGCATATGGCACTTCGGCCAGGGTGGCCATGGATGCCATTATGAAAGGGAGGCAGGAGGGGATGAAAATCGGCCTCATCCGGCCTATAACATTGTGGCCGTTCCCTAAAGAAATAGTATCTAAACTTGCCAAGAAAACAGGCAAATTACTTGTCGTGGAGATGAATACCGGACAGATGGTTGAAGATGTCCTGATGTTTGCTAACGGCCAGGCCGAAGTTTATTTTTACGGTCGTCCCGGCGGAGCAGTGCCGACCGGGGATGAAGTTCTTTCGGCCATAAGAACGGCGTTAAAAAAGAAAGCGAAAATAGGAGAGGTATGCTGTTTAAATGATATTTAAGAAACCGACAAGTTTGACGGAAATCCCCATGCGTTATTGCCCGGGGTGCGGCCATGGCATTGTTCACAGATTGGTTGCGGAGGTGATTGACGAAATGGGGCTAATGGAAAAAATAGTCGCGGTTGTGCCGGTTGGGTGCGCTGTTTTTCTGGACGAATATTTTGACTGCGATGCCATCCAGGCGGCCCATGGCAGAGCCCCGGCCGTGGCTACGGGACTGAAGCGGAGTTGCCCTGGAACCACCGTATTTACCTACCAGGGAGATGGCGATTTGGCGGCTATCGGAACGGCAGAAACAGTTCATGCGGCCGCCCGGGGCGAAAACTTTACCGTTGTATTTATTAATAATGCTATCTACGGCATGACCGGCGGCCAGCAAGCGCCGACTACTATGCCGGGGCAGAAGACGACCACTAATCCTTCCGGCCGGGACCCTAAATTAGCCGGTTACCCGATAAGGGTTTGCGAAATGCTGGCCACCCTGGATGGCCCGGCCTACATAGAAAGAGTTTCCGTTCATACCGTTGCCAATGTCCTTAAGGCGAAACGGGCAATTAAAAAGGCGTTTAAAACCCAGAATGACGGGCTTGGTTTTTCATTAGTTGAGGTGCTCTCCCCCTGTCCAACGGGGTGGGGGCTTGCTCCTCTAAAGGCGTGTGATTACATGGATAAAGTAATGATTCCATATTATCCGTTGGGCGTTTATAAGGACATAACTAAGTCAAAGACAGAGATTTCTGTTCCGAAAGAAATCACGGATGAAGAAGCATTGGAAAATAAAAACATAGGACTTTAGTGAAAATGAGACAAGCGTTAATCATCGCCGGATTCGGCGGCCAGGGAGTAGTCAAGGCGGGTATCCTCCTGGCAAATGCGGCAATGCTTGAAGACAAGTACTGTACGCACTTCCCGTCTTATGGCGCCGAAATGAGGGGCGGGACGACTAATTGTTCGGTGATTATATCGCAAGAAGAAATTGCCTCGCCGATAATTAACCAGCCGGATACAATCATCGTAATGAACACGCCTTCGCTCATTAAATTTGAGCCGTGCCTTAGAAGCGGGGGGCTTCTTATTTATAATTCTTCGCTTATTTCCACTTCTCCGTCAAGGACGGATATTGAAGTTATTCCGGTTCCGGCAAATGAGATAGCGGAAAAACTCGGGACAACACGGTATGCCAATATGGTAATAATCGGAGCATATATCGGAAGAATAAAAGTAGTGCAAATCGGCAGATTAAGAAACTCGTTGCCTATAGTTTTTCCCAAATTCAATACCGAAACGGTTTCTATAAATGCCAAGGCGATTGACGAAGGACGTAAATTTGCCTGCCTACCGCCGGCTAATGGCAGTGACTTAAGGGTAAAAAGAAAAGTCCCTCCTTGTGCCG
>JACQXL010000110.1 GCA_016208805.1 Planctomycetota bacterium
CCGCTTAATTCTATAATAGGGTAACTGGCCGACATGCTTAAATCGGACCTCAGGGTCAAGAAAGAACTCAGTCGTGAAAACGGCACATTCGCCGTAACGGTTAACGACGACAGAGACATACTCAAAGGCATCAGCGCATTACCGGCAGTGTCCGGCTATAACCGAACCGCGTTGAAAGATAAAGGACGACTGGTGGCGTCGTTCCAGAAGGACGAGCCATTGATTGCCGACTGGCAATACGGCCGGGGCAGGGCGGTTGTCTTTACTTCCGCATTCAATAACGAATGGGGCAAGGATTTGGTGGACTGGTCTGACTCAGGCCGGTTATTGGATCGGATGTTGAAATGGGTTACGCCTGTGCGGGCAGGCAGTGAAAGGGACTTCAGGATAACATCTGACCTGACTCAACAAGATACACTGGCGCTATCCCTTATCTCGCGCCACCCGCTCACAGAAGCGCCGGTATTCACAGCCCGTTATCATCTGGAAGAAGGTGAGGAACAAACAGTCAGGTTCAATCAGGTCGCGGTTGACAGATATCAGGCAACTATCCATAATCTGCAGGAAGGATTTTACCTTATTACGCTTTATAAGAATGATTTATTAATGGATAATGTTCCGGTGGTTATTCCGTATTCAAAGGAATGGGCCAGATTCACCCCGGATACGGTCCGGCTCAGGCAGATAGCCGAAACCACCGGCGGGATGTTATTACCGCCGAGCGCTATTGGCGCAGATGCTGATTACGGCAAGACCGCAGTCAGTCCCGTACTTATGCGGGGCAACCACGGCGTTGAATCAATAATTACTTACCACGGCATCAACGCTTATTTAATCATACTGGCCGTGCTGGTATTCCTGATAGACTTGGCCATAATTCGCTTTTTATATTGACCCCGCCCTTATTTTATTATTTAATCAGGGTGTCCAAAAAGTGTCATTCTGAGGCGTGAGCCGAAGAATCTCTGCCGTGGAACCCGCATAAAACCGAGATTCTTCGCTTCGCTCAGAATGACAAATGGGACTTATTAGACAGCCTGATAGGAAATAGTCTATTACGTTTCTGAATAAACTATAGATAAGGGCGGGGTTGACCCCGCTGATAGGAGATTAAGACTATGAAGAAGATTATCGGGTTAGCCATTGCGCTGGTTATCATTATCGTATTGATGGTTATCTTCAAGGATATGGCCAAGAAGCCGGAAGGCACGCCGCCCGACGGCGGTAAACCGCCGGTCAGCGGCGGCCCGGAGACCGGCCATAAGCCGCCCGTCGCCAAGACCGCCACCGATATCCGTATCGGCTACCCGGCCCGGATGCTGGTCGCCAACCACCTGGGCGAAACGCTCCTGCGCACCAATGTGCTGGAAAAGAATGCGCTCCGGGGACAGGTCACGCCCCTTGAGAACGAGCAGACGGTGATAAACACCCTGACCGGCGGCGCAGTTGATGTGGCGCTGGTTAGCGATGTGTCCGCATTAATGATGCTGGGCAAGGGTTATAAAGGCGTTATTGCCTGTTCGCTTGGCTCATTGGGCCGGACCGCCTTATTGGTGCCGGCCAACTCGCCCGTAAAGGAACTGGCTGACCTAAAGGGCAAGAAGGTGGCTGTCTCTTTCGGCACATCGGCCCACCGTAACCTGCTTAAATGGCTTAAAGAAAAAGGCATCAAACCGGCCGAGTTGCAACTGCTCAACCTGGCCGAGCCGATGGCCGGGTTGCTGGAGAACAAAACCATTGACGCCATAGTCGTGACCGACCCGGTTCTGGAGCAATATCTCAGGGCGAAACAACCGCCCCGCGCGATAGTGGATTCGCATCACTTTGCCCTGGCGCTGGTCTCAAACGATTACTACGGCAAAAACCCCGAGGCCGTGAATAAGTTTATCAACGTCTTGAAAGAGACCTTCTTCTTCATCTCCAAGAACAAGGCGCAGGTGAACGAATGGGTCAAGAAGGTGTCCAATATTGAAGAGACCTACATCTGGGCCTGTTCGGAAATCAATATGAATATCGCCAACCGGGAAGGCATCAACCGGGTCCGGGTGGCGGTTAATCCGGATGCGCTCAAAGAAGTGGCTCTGTTTATCGGCGAGAACCAACTGACGCCCTTGACGCCCGAGATAGACCAAATTATCCCTAAGACGCTGGTTGACGAGGCGGCCAAAGAGATTGACCCCAAGACCTACGACCCGAAAACAGTGCAGGTTAAACCGTAACCACAAAATAGGACGCAGATTTTCGTTGATATACGCAGATGTCATTGCGAGCCCATAAGGGCGAAGCAATCTCATTGTGTAATATAAATCGTGAGTCATCAATCCATACAAAAATATCTTGCCGGTTACCAGAAGCGCATCAACCGTTCCCTGGACCGATACCTGCAGCCAGCCAATGAATTCCCCGGCCTCATCCACGAGGCGATGAGATATAGCACACTGGCCGGCGGCAAGCGGCTCAGGGCGATTTTGGCGTTAATGGCCGGTAAGATGATTGCAAGACCGCAGTCAGTCCCGCACTTACGGAGCCGAGCGACGTCCCGTACTTATGCGGGATGCTGGAGCGCCAAAGAATCAGCGATTATGCCGGCCGCCTGCGCGCTGGAACTGGTCCATACCTATTCACTCATCCACGACGACCTTCCGGCGATGGACAACGACGACTGCCGGCGTGGCAAGCCCACCTCGCACAAGGTATTCGGCGAGGGCATGGCTATTCTGGCCGGTGATGCGCTCCTGACCTATGCATTCCAACTGATAGCCCAGAAGACCGCGGACAAGAAGATAGTGCCCACATTGGTCGCCGAACTGGCTCAAGCCGCCGGTTCGGTCGGTATGGTTGGCGGACAGGTTTTGGACATCGGCGCTACAGGTAAAAATAAACCTTTGAGTCCTTTGTGTCTTTGTGGTGAGATTCAC
>JACQXL010000034.1 GCA_016208805.1 Planctomycetota bacterium
TAATGGCAAAAACAATCCGGATAATATCAGTAGTCAAGGGACATAATATGGATTCGGAAAGAATAGCAGGGATAATTGGGTATGATGTCGGTTCTTTTATTATACCCGCCGTTATTTTACTTCTTCTTAGTTGGAGTTTTCATAAAAAGCACTCATCAAAGGAGAGTTCGGTTAAACCGGAGGAGAACAAATTATGAACAAATTATTCTTCCTGCGCATCGGCACCCGAACGACCACACGCAAGAAATCGGCCATCCAGGCCGCTCTGGACGGCCGGATGCAGACCCGGCACCTGGATGACGTGATGCTCCGCTACCGCTATGCACTGGTTGAGCCAGTCCGGGAGTTCATCTTAGCCCATTACGGCACGGGCACGATTATCGGATTTGACCCTGAGGAGTTCGCCCTCAACTGCGTCAAGGACGCCTTTGTCCGCATCAAGGAATACGACCCCAAATACCGCTTCCGCTCGTTCCTGGTCAAGAAGATTCTAATGCCGGAACTGCTCCAGTTGGTGCGCGAGGCCAAGAAGGAAAAGGATGCCATTATTAATTATCTTCAGGAAAAGGAGACCGTCCGGAAGTTAGAGGAGAACCTGGATACACGGGTCAAATACGCCCTGACCAAGGAACTGGTCTTTGACACCCTGATGAAATACAAGCAGGACGACCCGATAAAATACGAGGTCTTCTGTATGCGCTATTACGAGAAACTGGCCTGGCCGGAGATTCTCAAAGAGGTCAAGAAGTCCTATCCGGCGCTGGTAATAACCTCAGCCGATGGCGTGCGCAAGATGTATGACCGGGCCGAGAAGGAGTTAAAGCACACTTTCCGCGAGATTATTCGGACCGGCAAATACCTGGACCGCGACCTAATTCTGAGCAAGGGCATAATGAATCGCTTAAGGGCAGAGACTACAAAATCCAAGTAAACGGATTAAACTGATTAAACAGATAATTATCCGATAAATCCGCTCAATCCGTTTACTAAATAAATGAAACCTCGCAAGAAGATAGCCAACTACGAGATAATTGACACGCTCTACGCCCGTGAGGGATACGGCTGCTATCTGGCCTGCGGCCCGGATGATAAGCAGTATGTCATTAAGGCCTTTGATTTGTCTATCATAGAAGACGCCGCGGCGGAACTCAAGGCCGCCCGGCAATTGCAGGACATCAATCATCCCAACCTGGTCAGGGTCATAGAGGTCAAGCGCGACCCCAAACTCAAGATATATTATTACGTGATGGAACACTGGGGCGATGACCTGCGCAACACCATCAAGGTCAAGCCCGACCCCAAGGTTGCCATTGATATTGTCAGTCAGGGTCTGGAAGGACTGGCTGAACTGCATAAGCACAAGATGACCCACCGCGATGTCAAGCCGGAGAATATCGTTATCAAGAACGGCATCGCGAAATTAGGCGATTACGGACTGGTCAAATCAAAGCGATATCTCACCCAACTCACCACGATTGCCGGCACGCGGGACTATATGGCGCCGGAAGTACTTGAGGGTAAACCATACGATAATAGATGCGATATTTATTCTACCGGCGTGGTATTAAGGGAACTCCTGACCGATGAACGACCGCCGTTTAATGCGCCGGATGACTACCCAGACGAAGTCACCCGTAAGGCAATGGCCAAAGAACCGGCCAATCGTTATCAGAGCGTAGAGGAATTTATCAATGCTTTAACTCACCGCCGAGGCGCAGAGGTCGCAGAGAAAATATCTAACACACCAAAACTCAGCGTCTCTGCGGAGTCGCAACAGAATCCCGACCTTATCGTCGGGGCGGTGAAATCGCCCATCTTCCAGAAACTGGACATCCAACGTTATCCACCCAAACCAACGCTTTACGGCGAGCAGGACAAACCGGGCGTGCTGATTCAGACGCTCCAGGCGCAGATGGATGAGTTGGCAAAGGGTGACGACTGCGAGGCGATGCTCAAGGTGGCCAGGCCGCTGGCCGACGAGGTTGAACGCCGCTTCGGCAAGGATAATTCCCGCACGGCCGATGCCTATGACCGCCTGGCCTGGGTCTTTCTTAAGAGGGGCGATTACCGGGCGGCCTCCGAGTGGTATTCAGGGGCATCCGGGATTGACCTAAAACTATACAACGAACATTCCAGGGAATATCTCAATAGTTTGTATCATCTGGCCGAGGTCCGGCTGGCCGCCCTGGATTATCCGGCGGCCCAGGAGTATTACAACCGGATGACGGTGATAATGGCCAAACTCCCGATAAAAGACCATCCCGAAGATGCGATTATCCGCAACAACTCAAGCGCGGTCAATCACCACCTCAAAGAATATCGTAATGCGATTGACAGTTATCAAAAGGCATTGGCGATAAACGAGAAGCACAGCAAGTTAGATGCAATGGCCATAAACCTGTATAATATGGGATTGGCCTACGAAGCGATGGGCAACACACCCGCGGCCGAGCCGTTGTTCAAAAAGGCCGCCTATTTTGCCGGGCGCGTGCTCAAACCCGACGACCCGCTTATGAAACGGATAGGCGGCAGTCTGTGACAATCTGGGGACACGACCTTTTAACACTAATCACACGAATCTGACGAATCACACTAATAATTAATATTCGTGGTATTCGCTTAATTCGTGCCATTCGTGATTACGGATTAATTTCGTCTCTTGCCGGTCTCTTTAAGTCACTGTTTTATTATGTGGTCGGCGTCAGCCCGGTTCACCCCGTTAGAAGTCCAGTCCGCCTTTAGCGGAACGGCACCCACCGGGTTACTTCTAACGGGGTTCATCAGCCGTTTGGAGGTCAGGATGATGACCACGCCGAAGAGCAGGCAGAATTGACCCAGTATCAGAATGGCCTCCAGCCGGGTAGTACTGCGCAGTCCGAACGCGCCCAGGGCCAGCGCAAAGGCAATCAGATAGATTATCAGGACCGTATCGCGCCGGCTGAAACCCATCTGGTGTATCCGGTGCGAGAAGTGGTCCTGGCCGCTATAGACGATGGTTTCCTTAATTGATTTGGTGACGCCCTTCTGGCGCCGACGGATGATAACATAGGCCAAATCAAAGAGCGGGATGCCCAGTATCAGGACCGGGATGATGGATGCCTTAATCGGGTTGGTTGACCAGCCGCCCATAATGCTCAGCGCGGCCAGGGTAAAGCCCAGGAAGAACGAGCCGGAGTCGCCCATAAAGATAGAGGCCGGTTTCTGGGTGATGATATGGAAGTTGTGGGGCAGGAATCCGAGCGTAGCGCCCATCAGCCCGGCGGCCAGGATGCCCCAGACGGCCTGCCCGGTCTGGATAGAAACCGCCAGATAGGCCATAGATGCAATGGCCGTGATGCCGGCCGAGAGGCCGTCCATATTGTCCAGCGCATTGAATGCCGAGACACAGCCGACCAGCCAGACCAACGTGATGGCCAGATTGAGCCAGTAGGGAAACGGGAAATTGACCCGGATACCGCCCGCGGCCAGGACCAGGGTCAGGACAACCAGCGTGACCAGTTTGGCCACGGCCGAGAGGCCGTCCGAGTGTATCCGGTTAACATCATCCAGCGCGCCGACCAGGAGCGTGACCAGCCCACCCAGCAGGATGCTTCGGGCCGCCACCGGCAACGGCGCGGCGTCGTAGTCAAAGAAGATATAGCCCATAACGGACAGGGCAAAGCCGAGATAGACGGCCAGCCCGCCCAGCCGCGGAGTGGGTTGGGCGTGTATCTTGGCCGGGTCCGGACGGTCAATGATGCCGAAACGGTTGGAGAGGCATTTGACCAGAAATGTCAACAGATAAGAAATAACAGCGGCAGTCAGGATAATAATAAGATATTTTGTCATAAACACTACGAATAACGAATTTGCGAATTACGAATTCGTAATTCGTCTATTCGTAATTAGTAGGGCGATTAGTGTTCAAGGTTTTGTTTTCCCCGTTATAACATCCCGACTATCAGGGCCGCAGTTAAAGAGCAGGTCTATCACCGACATTTCCGGGATAAACGGTTCGTATTGCTGTTTATAGACCGGATGCCGGAAGCCCTGATAGATACTGGTGATATTATATTGTTTCAGCCGGGCCTCGTCAACATAATCAGCGCCGTGTCTGCCGTGGATGTAGGCGTCCGCATTAAGCGATTTGCAGATATTGATAATCAGGTCGGTGCCATCCTGGGCAGGCGGAAGGTTAAGTTGCGATGCCTTGACGATATTGACTTTTATGCCGAGCGCATCTATCAGGTAGCGGATAATCGCCTCGTTCAGGTCGGCCAGCATCTTCCATTCCTGTTGGTAGAGTTTGTCAAAGAAGGTGGCGTATCGGGCAAAATGCGGCGCCTTGTGGTAGTTGCGTTCTATGCTCTGCCAGTGCTTGCGCGTCCAGTTGCGGGAGTTGTCTATGGCGGTGGCTATTATCGGCTGGGTGAACCTGCCTTTGGTAATCACGGGCACTGTCAGCCAGATAGGACCGTCTGCCGTTCTGATGCGGTTGCGGTTCATCCAGCCGAACGGTCCGCGCTTAACATACTGGACCGTGTCCACAATGACAAATGTCTGGGCCAGACTGATTTTGTGGAAGAAGCCGATATAGGGCAGGTAATTGGGCTGGTGACCGGTGATTATCATAAAAAACCCTGCAACCACAGATGAACACAGATTGACACAGATAATTACCCGTGCTCGCCTGAGGCGGATGATTCGTGTTTTATATCATCGTCCGGGTCTTGCGGACGGTAACGGCATCGGTTTTGAGTCCGAGCGCTTCAATGATTTCTGCCGGGCGGGCCGTGCCCTGATTGGTGATTTTGAGTTTCAGATAGATATCGTTATCTTTCTGCGTAATATCTTCAATATATGGACGGAGGTTAATATTCTTGCTGCCGTCCGGATGGGCGCGGGTAACGGTAATATCTTTAGATGCCATCAGGTGGTTTATTTGAGATGTTAGAGGTGCGATTTGAGATGCTGGAGTTAATTGATATTCTACATGGAACCCGTTCTGGGTATCGGAGGCCGGCTCAATCTTGGTAATCCTGATACCATCTAACCTGGTCAGAGCGGCGTTCAATTTAGCCATAATCTCGGCCGGGCTGAGCCATTCGGCAAAGTGCATATACATTATTTCGTCATCGGATGCGATGCCCAAAGACAGCGCGGTGGGAAAGGAGAGGCGCGGTCTGGGATTGAAGCCCTCGGAATAGGCAATCGGGATATCGGCCCGGCGGACGGTCCGCTCCAGGACGGTAATCAGTTCGCGGTGTGAGAGAAACCTGGCTTTGCTATCCTTGGTAAACCGGACCCGGAAGAGGAACTTTTTAAGTCCCGCACATAAATGACCGCTTCGCATACCAGCCTCACAGTTTATCGCCCTCCGTTTACCCGCCTCATAATTTATGTGCGGGATTATTTCCCGAGCCCCACCGGTTTTTCCACCTCCATCAGCGTCTTTTTCATTATGCCTGTGCCCTGGGTAATGGATTTCAGGATATGAGGCGTGACAAACACCAGGAGGTGTTCGGTGGTATGGCTGTCGCTCCGGTAACTGAAGAAATTACTCAGAATCGGGGCATCGCCCAGAATCGGCACGCGGTTGAGTTCCTTGCCGACGCGGTCAAAGGAAAGCCCGCCGACTATCGCGCTATGGCCATCTTCCAGAATCAGATAAGATACGATGGTTGATTGCTGGACTCTGGGCAGGTCAATATACTGAGTGCCGGTGCCGGAATCCAGTGTGTAGCGCTCAAAGCCGGCTACCGCGGCGGAACCGCTTTTGCCGGTGAGCAATTCCTGCTGGGGTATCATATTAATCATAACCTTGTTCTCGCCCTTGACCACATAAGGCAGAATCCAGAGTTGGAACCCGGTCTTGACCGGCGATTTGGCGGCCTCACCGATGGAATAGACTACACCGCCGGACTGGGATGACGAAGCGGTGGTCTGGGCAAAACTGATTGATTCACCCACGAAAACGGTGGCTTCCTGACCGTCCGTGGTGATAATGGTCGGCTCCTGAATCAACCGGCTCTTCTTGTCGTTCTTGAACAGCCGGAGCGTGGCGGCCAGGTCGTAACTGGTTAAATACCACTGTTTGAATGAGGAGTCCTGGTTACGGCCGCGGCCGAACGGCAGAGAAGTGGTCATCGTGTTAGGCGATACCGAACTGCTGGCGGTCAGCGCGCCGGCGGTTCCGCCGCTGGTCCATTTCAGGCCGAACTCCATCAGGTCATCGTTGCCGGTGCTGACGAATTTGAGGGCTATCATAATCTGCTCCGGCTGGACATCCAGCCGTTCTATCACTTTCTGGATTTCGTCCAGAACCGGTTTGGTGTCTTTAACGATAATGATATTGCTCTTCATATCGTATTCCAGCGAGCCGATAGGCGTGGTGCCGCGGGTGGTGAGCATATTTTTGATAATATTGAGGAGATTGAATTCCTTTATGGCATCGCCGGGCGCCTTGACAGAACCGGTTGCATAAGGCGTGGTGATAGTAGCTTTGAAAGTCCCGGGCGGCCGAAGATATTTGAGTTGGAATACGCGGCTTTCAAGTTGTTCCTTAAGCGCATCGGTTTTAATAATCCTGATAAGGTTGCCTTTTTCCTGAACCAGGGCAAAGCCGGTGGTCTTGACGATGTTTTTCATCGCTTCCATCCAGGGGATATCGGCGATGGTCATTGTAATAGTACCGCGGACGTCATCGGCAATGATAATATTGACATTAGCCAGTTGGGCGATGGTGCGAATGACTTCATCCAGCGGCGCGCTTTTGAACGACATCGTCACCCGGGGCGGTTTGGTAATCCGATATAGAACCGGCGTAACTTCTTCCATAATACATCCGGATAATCTGGCAACTTCTTCCATGGCTAATTTCCATTCCAGATTCCTGAAGATTACCGTAACCGTGTCGTCGGAAGTGATGGTCAAATCCGCAATAATGCTGACCGTGGCGATTTCGCCGATGGTTTCCAGCGCGGCGCGCAGGGGTTTATTGGTCCATTCCACGGTGATGCGCGGGGTGGGCGCTTTTTCCTCGGCCTTGGAGGCAGCCGCCTCAGCCGTTGGCGCCGGGCCATCAGCCTTCACCGCCGGGCTATCCGCCTTCTTATCGGCCGGCGGCGTCTCGCCAAACGACCAGGGAATAAAAACGCATAATGACAGACCGATTGCAACCATCAACCCGGTAACGACAAATCTTTTCATTTTCTTTCTCCTCATTTCATCTTGAATTCAACGGGCATTTCTTCGCCTTTATAAAGGAAGATAACTTCTTTTTCTTTTATGGTCTTAATGCTGGTGTCCTCGTTAATTTTGCTGCCTTCCTTGCAGATAACGTTATTAATGATGACGGAAGAAAACGGCTTGTATTGCATATAAGAAACCGGCAGTTCTATCTCGCTGCCCAGCAATGACACTTTTGCGCTGTCCAAAGTGACCGTTTCATCTTTGAGATAATAAACGAGCCCGGTGATATTAGGCGGAGCGAAAGATTCCATAATCTGTTTCCGCTTGACCAAGGTTTTGACCTCGTTTATCAATACTTGTATCTTTGGCACTTGGTCCGAGCCTTTGACCAATGGATTATCCAGAAGTTTGGCGATATCGTTCTGCTTGGCGACAATCTCTTTGGAAGACCGCCTGGCGTCAAATAATTTCTGGGCCTCGTTTTTAAGATATTGGGCCTGGAGATATACTTTTTCCGGCCGGGCGAGTCACTTTGCGTCATTATGATGGTTTCTATCCTTAATATGTTCTGATACGGCTTCATCATCGCCTCGCTCTTTTCCAAGCCATCAGGCAGGGTATCGGATATTTTCTTCATCTGGGTGAGGTTGTCTTCGGCTTCTTTAATAAGACGGTCGGTCTCTTCCGGAGATAGGACTTCTTTGATTTTGTCTGGTCCTTTTGGAGTGCCTTTCTCTACCCGACGGGTCATTTTGAGCCGGAAGGGGTCGTCGCGTCCTTTGCGCTCAAAGGTTTTGTTTGAGCCGAATACTTCTTCGTAAGTGCTGCGGGCAATCGTAACATTACCGACCGTCTGTTTTAAGATAAAACCGTTGGGCTCAAAGAGATAATCAGATTCTTTGACGAATGCGTCCGGGTCAGTCACTACTAAGTGGCACTGATAGGCCTCTTTGGGCGATTCGCCTTCTTTTCCTTTGATAACCTCTTTGCCCTGGACCGTCACGAGCGATTCAAAGAACGGCTTGGCGCAATAAGGGCTGATTAGACGGCAGGAATGGCTCTGCGTCTTCCAACCGCCAATAGCAAGATAAACCCCCATAATTGACTCGGACAGTAACGAAACCGTATCGGACTCGGTGGCCTCTTTCCATTCCACGGGCGCCTTAACGCCGCTGCCAGAAGTCGCAATGACCAGTTTATTATTCGCGTAAGAACTCTTAATATTGATTTCTTTGTTGTCGGCCGTCACGAATCTAATTGATATCTTCGTTATTTTAAAGACTCCTTTAGAAGCGTCAAAGACAAAAGAGGAATCATCGTTCATCGTAACATATGGCAGGGTTGTCGGGCTGGTCAGTTCGGCTTCGCGGTAAATTTTATATATCCGTTCCTTTGGCGCGGCAATGCCGGCCGGAGACGAGGTTGATTCTTCGGAAATTACTTTCAGGTGCCCGACCTTTTCCGTCCCGGTCGCGGTCGGCACGGTAATCAGATACCAATGCACGAATTTCTTGTCGGTCAGGGCGGTTCCATCCGGCGGCGGGGTTGGCTCGCTCCAGCCCACCTGATATAAAAACACCAGGAACCCGAGCGCCAGAATCGTAATCAACAAAAATCGCTTTGTCACAACCATAGAAAATCCATTCATTTCCGAACTATTTCTTGTCGTCAAAGTAATATGCGGTAAACTTAATGTCCAGCGAGTGTCTTATAGTCTCGCCGCTTTTTTCTGCGGCCTGCAAATTCATCGGCCGCAACGAGAATCTGTTAACCTTGATAAATCTTTTGCTGGTTTCCAGGAGATATACAAACCGCAAACAATCATAGAAACTGCCTTCGGCCTTTATGGTATATGCAAGAGGTTTAAAAACAGATGACTGGACGGCCGACGGCGGTCCGCCCGGCGTTGCCGCTCCGGCATAGGTTGCACCCTGCAGGGCAATCGGTGCTTCCCCGCTAATTTTATTAATGTAGTTAAGGAAATCTTCGTAACTCACTTCCTTAAGGGTCGGCAATAAATCTTTCTTGTCCTCTTTTTCCTGCTTCAGTTTCCTGATTTTGGTCTCCAGTTCAGCCATCTGGTCTAATTTCTTTTTGGCCGCATCTTCCTGCGTTTTAACGCTCTGGATGTCGGCTGTTATCTTGGCGAGTTTCTTCTGAAAGACAAAATATCCGAGGCCGGCCAAAACCACAGCAACAACGGACGGAGCAATTATTGTCAGCACCAGCAGTTGTTTTTCTGATAGTTTCATATTTATTTCTTGGTGCGCGCCAGTTCCATGCTAAATCGCAGGGCGTACCCTTCCGTGGTGTCCGGCATTGAGACCTTCTCAATATTAAGCGGGTTTTTGGTAATCATGTCAAAAACATTGGTTAACCCGGGGTGGCTTCGGAGTTTGATTCTAAACTCGCCCATCGGTTCAGGTTTATCGCCAGCGGAAAGGCAATCAATAACAATTACGCCTTCTATCGGCGTTGTACCGGCGAGTTGGCTTGTGCCGGCGTCGTCAACACGCAACTGGTTGGTCAACCAGACCGTCGGCGCCGACTGGACAACATCCCACAACTGGTCAACCTGCTCCCACCATAAAAACTTCCTAGTTTTCTCAACCTCTGCGACCGATTTGCTCCACTGCGAAAGCACATTCTCGTCGGAGACCATCTTATCAAAATCTTTAACCTGTGCGTTAAGACCGGTAAGCCGCTGCTTGGATTCGGCAAGTATTTTTTCCTTGCCCTGCAGTTTAAACAAAATATAACCGTTCCAGAAACCAAGCAACAGGCAGATAATAATTACCGCATTAAGAAGCAGGAACCGCGGCAGAGGCGTTTTTTCCACCCGCCGCTTTTCAACCGGCAACAGGTTTATCTTTATCATCTGTATTTAATCCTTCTGAATCCGCGCCGCCAGGCCGGTGGCGATAGCCAGACGCACCGCATTCTTCTTGAACTCAACGGCATCAACTGTTTCGGAACTAATCTCCAGCATCTCGCACGGGTCCCAGCGGATAGGCTTTTTCTCAAATGTCCGTTCCAGTGTTTCTTCCAGACCGACCAGTTGGGAACCGCCACCCGAAAGATATATATAATCTATGGGCTTATCAAACTGGTGTTCAAAATAATCAAACGAAAGGCTTACCTCGTGGCAGAGGTCATCCACTACCGAGGAAACCACTTCCTTTATTTCTTCCGCCTTGATACCGGGGTCGCGTTTAAGCGATTCCGATTGCGACGGCTGAAGCCCCATTTTTTTGGTAATGGCTTCGGTGAAATCGTTACCGGCAATATAAATATCTCTGGTAAAGCAGGAGTTTAATCCGTACATAATATTGACATTGGTCTTGGAAGCGCCCACATCCACCAGGGCGGTAACCTTGTCGCCGACTGAGGAAGAAGGGTTAAGCCGCTCGTGGAATTCAAGCCCGTTGCCCAGCGCAAAACAGTCAACATCTACAATCACGGACCACAACCCGCTTTCTTCCAAGAGCGTAACGTGTTCGTCAACCACCTGACGTTTGGCCGCGACCAGCCTGCGTCTCAAACATCTCTTTTATCGTGTCCTTCAACGGCTGCTGGGGATTTATTTCCCTGATGCCGTAGCCGCTGATAACATAACCCTTATCCGAGGACGGAGAAGGGGCTAACTCCACCGCTTTAATCTCGGTGGAACCAATGTCCAGGCCGACCAATGTTTTCTTGCTTTTAACTGTTGCCATATTCTCTAAACCGAATTAGTCGCCCTTGTCTGTTTTCCGGACGTTTGCCCTAAAGGTAGTATGGCCTATTGTCCTTTAGGACATACTGCGATTTCTGGTAATAATTATTTGCGGCATTATAGGAATCTATATCGCCGATGTCAAACCATTCTTCTTTCATTATATAGCCGGAAACGGGGTTCCTTTTGCAAAGCCACTGGATATAATAACCGGGCGCGTCGGCGTTCATCCCGCTGTTGATGTACTCCTTTATTAACCCCAAATCCTCCTTGCGGAAGACATAAAGACAAACCGCTATCAGGTTGGTCTTCGGGTTCGGCGGTTTCTCCTCAAAATCTATCACCCGGTTATCCTTGTCTAAAGTTACTACACTATACTGACTTATGAGTTTCTTGTCAACATCTTTCATCTCTTTTAAGCCGATGGTTGTCCCCTTGGTTTTGAAGTGCTTGATGATATTTTTGATATGGGTTTTAAAGAGGTTGTCGCCGGCGATGACCAGCAGGTCGTCCTTAATTGCGGCCTTATCTATCACAAATTGGATATCGCCGATTGCGCCGAGTTTATCCTCGGCGCTTAAAGAACCGTCATTATAGAGCGAAATCTTCGCCTTAGCCCGTTTCAGGAACCCTCGCATAGACTCCTCAAGCCATCGCTCGTAATTCTGGTAAAAACGCTGGTTGCTGACGATGAATATCTCGTCTATATCTTTTATAGCGGTTAACTGCTCCAGCAGCCAGTCTATAACGGCTTTGCCGGCAATATTCAGCAACGGTTTGGGTGTATTTTTGGTTAAGGGATAGAGCCGGACGCCGTAGCCGGCGCCGAGAATCAATGCTTTCATTAAAATCCCCCTCCCAGTTAGGCCTCGCTTCGCTCGGCAACTCCCTTCGGGCAGCCCAGCACCTACTTTGGCTGTGGGTCAAATAGCCATCACCAGCCATTGTGCCAAAGTGGGTGCGGGGCTGGGTCGTATTGGCACAGTTGCCTAACGCAGTCCAGCCCAGCACCTATTTTGGCGGGCGAGTCCCCTTACAAGAGATTGTCCTTATGCCAAAATGGGTGCTGGGCTGTTGGAATTTCATTATTGAAATTCCATACGATACATATACCTGTTATATAAGATAAAAACTCCGGTATGGTCAAGAAAAATGGTTACTTAAATGGCGCCTTTTCCCTTACGGGATTTAACATCATATGTAGATATCGTAGGTATGCGTTGTCTGGGATGCGCCTTGTCGTAAACCTCTTTCAGCCGGCTGGTCGTAATATGCGTATATATCTGGGTGGTGGCGATGCTCTGGTGCCCGAGCAACTCCTGGACGCCCCGTAAATCCGCGCCCCTATCCAGCAGGTGGGTCGCAAAGGTGTGGCGCAGGGTATGCGGCGAGACCTTTTTATAAGACAACCCGCTCTGCTGGCCGTAGAACCTCAGGCTTCGCCTGACGCTCCGGTCGGTCAGATGCGCGGTTTTATGCTTGCTATGGCTGAGGAATAAATAAGGGCTCGTATCCGCCCCTTCTCTCTTCCGGGCCGCCAGGTATCGGTTAATCGCGCCGATTGCATAACTGCCCACCGGCACCATCCTTTCCTTCTTGCCCTTGCCGTAGACGTGCGCCATACCGCTGTTGAAATCTATGTCTCTGGTTCTCATATTAACCAATTCGCTGATTCTGATGCCGCTGCTGTAAAGCAACTCTATAATCGCATTATCCCGCAGTCCGACGATATCAGCGACGCTAACAGCCCGTAAGGGCGTATCTTGCGGGCGACGTTTCCCGGATTTATTCAGCGCTATTTCTCTGGGCTTATCCATCAATTTCTTGAGTTCATCCTCGGTCAGGAAATCAGGCAGTTTTTTGTCCGGCCGGGGTTGCCTGACCAATGCGGCCGGGTTGGACTCCATCATCCCCCGCTGGCACAGATACTTAAAGAACGACTTAAGCGTGGCTATCTTGCGGGCAATAGAGGTCTTCCGGTAATTATTCTCTCTTAAGTGAACCAGATATCCCCTGACCACGATATTGCTTATGGAGTCGCACGACATACCGTACTTATGCGGTACAGATTTGATATCCGGCTTGGATGACTCTCCCCCAATAAACTCTTTGAATTGCTCCAAATCCTCCCGGTATGCCCGTATCGTCTCGGCCGAATAATTCCGGCTGTAACGCAGGTATTCTGTAAATTGCTTGATTAATTCTTCCATAGACTTGTCTATATATATTATCGGCAGGACCGCAGTCAGTCCCGCACTTATGCGGGGCAGGCCCGACTGAACGGCGTAGTCGGGCAGGTTCGTTCCAGTGGATTACTCTATGGTGTTGGTGCTAATCTGTGTAATCCGTGGCCTATTTCATCGCCTTCTTGTATGCCTCCTGTTGCTGGCGGGCATACTCCTGAACCTTCAGCGCCAAGTCAGGCGGCGTCTGCGCTGAATCCATCATATCCTGGTAGGTTATCTTCTTCTGGACATAAAGATTAAACAGGCAGTCATCCAGCAGAATCATCCCCTGCTTGGTGCCGGTCTGGATGGCCGAGATAATCTTATGCGTCTGGTTTTCCCTGATAAGGTGTTCAACCGCCGAGGTCATAATCATTATCTCAAATCCGGCGATAACGCCCGTCCCGTCCGCCTTGGGCATCAGCACCTGCGAGATGACGGCATTAAGCGCGCTGGCCAGTTGCGTCCTGATTTGTTCCTGCTGGTCGGTCGGGAAGGCATCCACGATGCGGTTGATAGTCCTGGTCGCGCCGGTCGTATGGAGCGTGCCGAAGACCAGGTGCCCGGTCTCGGCCGCCCGGATGGCCGTCTGGATGGTCTCCAGGTCCCTCATTTCGCCCACCAGTATCACGTCCGGGTCCATTCTCAGCGCCTTGGTTATCGCCTCGGCGAACGAGCCGATATCCGAAAACACCTCCCGTTGCGTAATGATGGACTTCTTATGTTCGTGGTAATATTCTATCGGGTCTTCTATGGTCACGATATGGCAATCCGATTCCGTATTGATGTAGTTTATCATTGCGGCCAGCGTGGTGGTCTTGCCCGAGCCGGTCGGGCCGGTCACCAGGATTAACCCGCGCGGCCGGTCCAGCAGTTTCTTTACCTCCTGGGGCAGGCCGACTTCTTCCATCGTCAGAATTTTGGATGGAATCAGGCGCAGGGCCAGCCCGACCTGTCCCTTTTGCGTATAAATAGCCACCCTGAACCGCGCCTTCTTCTCAAAGGCGAACCCGAAATCACAGCCGCCTTTTTCCTTAATCTCCTGCTGGCGCCGTTCCGAGGTGATTGACCGCATCAAAGCCACCGTGTCGTCGCTGGTTAACGGCGCGATATTCATCGGCCTTAACCGGCCGTGAAAACGGATTATCGGCGGCAGGCCCACGGTCAAATGCAAATCCGAGGCGCTCTTGTCTATCACCACCTGCAGAAGTTACGACAAATCCTCCCGGGCCGTCATTGCGATAATCTCTTCTATTGCGGTCAAGCCGTCCAGCACCTTCCGGACGCCGTCCTCTATCAGCGAAACCATTCCGCCTATCTTGGCCTGCTCGCGCATCTTAAGCGTTGATTCCCGCTGGAAGGTCAGGTCGCGCAATGTAGAATCCATCTCCATCAACTCAAACAACCCTTTCCGGCCCTTGTAGCCGGTATTCTTGCATTCGGAGCACCCGTGCGGCTTGTAAAGGGTTTTACCTTTTATCTTCTTGGCATCCAGCCCGATTGATTTCAATTCCGCCTCGCTCGGCTCATACGGCTCCTTGCACTTGGGGCAGAGCATCCTGATTAACCGCTGGGCCATTATCGCCTGGATGGACGACGCCACCAGGAACGGCTTGACGCCCATATCCAGCCACCGGGTGACGGCCGACGGCGCATCGTTGGTGTGCAACGTGCTGAAGACCAGGTGGCCGGTCAGTGCGGCCTGAATGGCGATCTCGGCCGTTTCTACATCCCGGATTTCGCCGACCAGTATGATATTGGGCGCCTGCCTGAGCATCGCCCGGATGATGGATGCAAAGGTAAAACCTATATCGCTCCTGACCCGCGACTGGTTCACTCCGGGCAGGACATATTCCACCGGGTCTTCGGCCGTGATAATCTTGACATTGGGCTTGTTCAATTCCTTTATCGCCGCATAAAGCGTGGTCGTCTTGCCTGAACCGGTCGGCCCGGTCACCAGGAATATGCCGTTGGGCCGCTTAATGATGGCTGAAAACCTCTGGTAATCGTTCCCGTGGAAACCCAATTGGTCCAGCGTCACCAGCGATTCCTTCTCCAGCAACCGCATCACCACGCTCTCGCCGTGCGACGACGGCAACGCCGAGACGCGGATATCAAACTCCTTGCCCTCCACCACCACCGGAATCCGGCCGTCCTGCGGTTTGCGCTTCTCGGCGATATCCATTCCGGCCATCAGTTTGATACGTGAAAGGATGGACGACTGCAGCCGTTTGGGCGGCGCTTCTATCTGCTGGCAGACGCCGTCTATCCGGTAGCGGACGCGCAGGTCGTGCTCCATCGGTTCAATGTGGATATCGCTGGCCCGGCTTTTGACCGACTCGGCGATGATGGTGTTGACCAGTTTGATGATGGGCGCATCGTCGTCGGTCAGTTCGTCCCGGGCTTCCTTGCCCCGGGTGGTCACCCGGTCCGCATCCGCCTCGCCCATCAGCACGCCGATTTCATCCACCCCGCTGGCATAATACTTGGACAGTGCAAAATTGATTTCCTCCTCGGTCGCCAGCACGCAATCTATCTCGCTGTTCAGTGCAAAGCGGATATTATCCAGCGTGAACATATCCAGCGGCTCGGCCAGCGCCACCGTTATCACCCGGCCCACCTTCTTGACCGGTATGAGTTTATGCTCCATCGCCATGTTCTTGGGCACCAGTTTGGTTATCTCCGGCGGGATGGTGCCGGACGAGATGCGCACGAACTTCAGGCCCGACTGGTTGGCCAGGACCGCCGTAATATGCGCCGGGGAAATGATTTTCTGCTCGGCCAGAATCTGGCCGATTTTCCGGCGAGGAGTCCCGGCCGAAGCGTCGGGGCCTGGGGCGGCCTTCTGTTCCTTGAGCGCCTCGTCTATCTGTTTGGCCGTGGCGAGTTTCATATCCACCAGTATCTCGCCGAACAGTTTCCGCTTCTTAACCGGTACCATAATATCTACTTATACTTCTCTTATCGCTCATTGTCAAGAAAACACCGTAACCACTAAGAAATGACTAATGACGAAATCTCAATGACGAATAAATGACTAATTACCCAATGACTAAATTAGACATTTGACATTAGGGCATTCCTTCGTCCTTCGTCATTAGACATTAGTCATTAGTCATTAGTCATTAGTCATTGGCCTAACTGTCTTACCAGCGACTGTGCCGCGATGGCCACCGGCTCCCAGATATCGGCCAGCGGCGGCGAATAACAGAAATCGCTCCGCATCAAATCTGACGCCTTCATCCTGTTCTCTATCGCCAACGACAGCATATTCACCCGGCCAACCGCGCCCGGGCCGACCGTCTGCGCGCCGATAATCTGGCCGGCCGCCTTGTCCGCAATCAGTTTGACATAGACATCCTGACCACCAGGATAGTAGTGCGGCAGCGAAGGATATTTGAGCAGGGTAGAAACCGGCTCGGAGTTTATCCCAGTGGGACTCTTCGCTCTATGCTCGGAGTTTATCCCTATGGGACTCTTTGCTCTATGCTCATAGTATGCCTGGGTGAACCCGACCGAGCCGATTTCCAGACCGAATAGTTTTAGCACGGCTGAATTGAGGATTTTAGGGGCAGGGACTTTCTGAGCCGAGACGGCATTGATGCCGGCCACCACGCCCTGCCGTGCCGCGATGGTGCCCAGCCAGATGGTAATCGGCTCGCCCGTGATGGCCTAAACAGACTCGGCGCAATCCCCTGCCGCATAAATATCCGGTATGTTGGTCTGCAAATACTGGTTGGTCTTGATACCGCCGGTCGGGCCGATGGCTATGCCGTCATCCCTGGCGACCTTAACATCCGGCCGGACTCCGGCCGTAATCACCACTAAAGCATTACTGTATGCTGAAAGGTCGTTCACTGTCTCCTTTTCCTTCCCCGCATAAGTGCGGGACTGACTGCGGTCTTGTATGGTTATCCCGTGCTTGATAGCAGTATCTTTAACAATTCTACAGATATCCTCATCCAGGATGCGCCAGAGGATATAATCCTTCTCTATCAGGGTAACAGCTAACCCCCTAATTTTTAGGGCCTCGGCTAATTCCAAGCCGATAAAACTCGCACCTATTATAACTGCGGACTTGACTGATTGGGCCGATTGCATTATATTCCGGGCGTCGTCCATCGTACGGAGCGTTTTCACATTCGGGTTATCAACGTCCTTGATGGACGGTTTTACCGGCTCTGACCCGCTGGCAATCACCAACGCATCGTAAGGCAAATCTTCCTGCCTTCCTGGTTTCCTTATAACCACCTGCCGGACCTTATGGTCAATACTAACGACTTCTGTTCCTAATAACAGGTCTATCTTCTGGAGCGCGAAGGCCTTGGGCTGGAACACGACCAGATTATCAAGAGAGGGGATGACGCCGGAGATGCTGCACCGGGTGCTCAACCAGTACCTGACGGCGATGATTGACGGGATTTTCGCGCATGGCGGGTTCATCGACAAGTTCGTGGGCGACAAGGTGATGGCGCTGTTTGCGGCCAACCGCAGCCCGGCGGACAACGCGGGCAGTGCGTGCCGT
>JACQXL010000129.1 GCA_016208805.1 Planctomycetota bacterium
TTTAAATTTGCGGGGATAGTGGCACAATTATTGATACTCACAGTATTAATGTCCTAAAAGACTCACGCTGACTGTCATTCCCGTCCCGCTTGTCATTCCCCCGTACGGGGGAATCCAGCGGGATAAACTCCGGCGGGAATCCAGTCAGATAAAGGGTTCTCTGGATTCCTGACACGCCAGAGGCGGATCTGTCCAGCCTACGGCGGATCTGTCCGCCACGGCGGATCTGCCGAAGGCATGACCTATGGCATGACCTTCGGCATGACTTTCGCAGGAATGACCCGATGGGTAGGACATTAACAATATGAGGCTCAATAATTGGATTATTACAATCATAATGACTAATGCCTAAATCCTAATGACGAATGAATTCCTAAATGACTTAATGACTAAACATTAGGCATTTAAGTATTGAAGCATTCTTTAGTCATTAGACATTAGTCATTTGCGTATATGTTTCTACCGACCACCAAAGAAGAAGTCCTAAAGAGGGGCTGGGACAAACTGGATATCATTATCGTCACGGGCGATACGTATATTGACAGCCCCTACATCGGCGCGGCGGTGATTGGCCAACTGCTGGTCAAGAACAGGTACCGGGTCGGTATCATCGCGCAGCCTGATATTAAAAGCGATACGGATATCACCAGGCTGGGCGAGCCGTTGCTATTCTGGGGCGTGACGGCCGGGTCGGTTGACTCAATGGTGGCCAATTACACGCCGAGCAAGAAGTTCCGTAAGGAAGACGATTTCACTCCGGGCGGAGTAAATAACCGCCGGCCCGACCGCGCCGCCATCACCTATACAAACCTGATAAGGCGCTACTACAAAAACACCCAACCTATTGTCCTGGGCGGGATTGAGGCCAGCCTGCGCCGGGTTGCTCATTATGATTATTGGGACAACGCTATCCGGCGCTCAATCCTGTTCGATGCCAAGGCCGATATCCTGATATACGGCATGGCCGAAAAGGCAACGCTCCATCTGGCCGATGCGTTAAAGAATAATGTGGATTACAAGGATATCAGGGGCATCTGCTATATCGCGCCGGAGCCTAAAGCCGAATTCATAGTACTGCCCTCTTATGAGGAAACCAAACAGGACAAACTCAAGTTTATAGAAATGTTCACCACCTTCTACGACAATAACGACCCGATTACTGCCAAAGGCCTGTGCCAGAAACAGGACACCAGATACCTGATACAAAACCCGCCTTCGTCCCTCCTTGGGGGACTTCGGCGGGCAAGCCCGCCAGCCCAGCACATAATCAGCCAAGAGTTAGACGAAATTTATGAACTTGATTACGAGAACGATGTCCATCCATATTATAAGAAGATGGGCAAGCCCGCAGGCAGTCCCGTCACACCATGTCGGTATGACGTGGCACTTATGCGGGGCAAGGTCAGGGCGATGGATACGATAAAGTTCTCCATCACCAGCCACCGGGGTTGTTACGGCGAGTGCAACTTCTGCGCCATTGCCGTACACCAGGGCCGGACCGTGATTTCGCGCAGTCCGGAATCCATCATCCGCGAGGCCACCCGGATGACCCGCAACAAAGACTTTAACGGCCATATCCATGACGTGGGCGGCCCGACCGCCAATATGTACGCCATAGAATGCGACCGAAAACTCAAATCAGGCTTGTCCGCCAAAGTTTCAACGAAGGCGGGCGCCTGCAAGGACCAGCGCTGTCTCTATCCGGAACCTTGCAAGGCGCTCAAGATAAACCACCGGCCGCAGACGGAATTGCTCCGGCAACTGCGCCGGATAAAAGGCATCAAGAAGGTATTCATCGGCTCAGGGCTGAGGCACGATATGGTCATCGCGGACGCCAAGCACGGGATTGAATATCTTGAGGAACTGGTCAACCACCATATCTCGGGCCAGTTAAAGATAGCGCCGGAACATACCGAACCGAAGGTGCTGGAGATGATGGCCAAACCGGGAGTAGCATCACTCAATAGGTTCAGGGAGGAATTTACCAAACTCAATAAGCAATCAGGCAAACAGCAGTTCCTGACCTATTATCTAATAGCGGCGCATCCGGGTTGTGATGACCGTGATATGCTCCGGCTCAATGACTTCGTCAGGCAGGAACTCAACTAATGACGAAAGAATTCCTAATGACAAATGTTCTAATTAGTCATTTAGGTATTAGAAGATTCTTTCGACATTCGTCATTAGACATTAGTCATTCTGGTCAATGCATCACGGCCAGCGAGCCCATCGGGTCCCAGGGCTTTAATACCACCGGTTTCTGTTTGAGTATCTGCCGGTATTTGGACGGCAGTGATTTGATAGGCACGACCACCTGATATAGATACTCGTCAAACCACTCGTCGGTCATGACGAAGAAGCCCTTTTCACCGACCTTATCGCTCCAGGAGTTCTCCACCTTCCATTTGGTCGGCTTGCGGAGCCGCAGTCCCGCCTGGGCGGGAACCGTAGCGTCGGGGTTGTTGACCAGATTAACGCCGAGCAGGACCATGGCGTGGGTCATCAGGCTGTCGCCGTAATCCACCCGCTGCGCCTTGTTCATCCCGAACTCGGTGCCGAGCAGTTTATCGTATTCAAACATCCGGGTATGCATAATGCCGCCGTCCCGGAATAGCCCCTTGCCGACATCGCAGCCAAACCAGACCGGCTCGCCCCTGCGGATGGTATCCACGGCCGCCTGCTTGAGCGTCTTGATATCTATATTGAGATAGCGGACAATCTGGCCGCCGACCACATTGCCCAAGCACTGGACCGTATACATCTTATTATACGGCTTATCCTTGGTCGGGCAGTTAATCAGGCTGACCATCCCATCCAGTTCAATGTTGACGTATTTCTTATAGAACGCCTGGGGCGTCATCGGCTTGGGCTCGCGGTGGAACTTGGCCTTCTTATCGCGGTACTGCCAGAGGAACTGTTTGGGCGGTTCGCCGAAATAGATGACCAGCAGTTTATAGATTTCGGACATCATCTCTTCCTTGCGGGTACGCAGTTGCGAGGCGCGTGCGCCCTTGCGGTGCATCTCGCGCAGAATCATAGCATCCTCGCGCAGTTTGAGCGTGACCAGGTAATTGACATGCCCCGAATTACTGCTGTTAAAGGTCTCGGGCATGACCGACTTGGGCACGGCGCCGTAGCGGCGGATGAGGTTGGCAAACATATCCCACTGCCCGCCGTCTCCGAGCGGCCCGGCCAACAGCCACATGACTATCCGGCTCTGGATATCCTCTCCAATGTTCTCAATGATATTCTCCATGAAATAGTTGGACTTCTCCAGTTTATCCCAGAAGAAGGTATAGCTCTGCGAGAGTTCGAAATTGGCCAGGTTCATCTTCTTCATCGCCCGGATGCGCATGGTGTTCAGCCCGGCGAACATCCAGCACCGGCCGCTGGCCATCTGGCTGGTGGCGTCGCCGGTCTTGACCATATCGGAGAATGTAAAATCTGTCCGTGCCAGCACCTCGCGGTTCATGGCCACCTCCGGGATGGCCGTCCGGCTGACCGCGTTCAGGGCCACCCGGTTGGCCGGGTTAGACCGGAACCTGGCCTCGTATTTGCTGAGCAACCCGTCGGTTAATGCACCGTCAACTGTCTTCATCATATTATTACTTACTCCTTTTATATCCCCTCTATTAAGAAGGGGAAGGGGGTGTGTAACAATCTCCGACACACCCCTAAATCCCCTCTTGTTAGAGGGGACTTATTAGGAATATTAACATATTTGCTTCACTTATCCACTATTTATGTAATATTATAATCAGTTTCATCCGTTTAATCAGTTTACTTAATTATGAATATCAAGCGAAGAATTGTCATCGGCCTGGTGTTATTGTTCCTGGTCCTGGCCATCGGCACGACCGGCTACTGGATAATCGGCGGCGACCTGCTCAACGCGGTCTATATGACGGTGATAACCGCGGCCACGGTCGGCTACGGCGAGGTGGTTGATATATCAAACCCGACCGCCAAGGTGTTCACCATCGTCTTCATTATCATTTCACTCATGGCCATCGCGGTGGTCACATCGTTGATTGCCGCGTCAATACTGGAAATAGAGTTAAGCGGATATTTCAGGAGGCGTAAGATGATTAACCAAATCTCAAAACTATCCAACCACTACATCGTCTGCGGCGCCGGCGAGACCGGAGTCCACATCATCCAGGAGCTAAGCAAGACGCTCCATCCGTTCGTGGTCATAGACCAGAACCAGGAGCGGCTGGACAAACTCATCGCCCATATCCCGGACCTGGTCTATATCAAGGGCGATGCGACCGACGACGATGTCCTGCTGGCCGGCGGCATAGAACGCGCGTCCGGCGTGGTGGCCGCCCTGCCATCGGACAAGGACAACCTCTACATCACGGTCATGACCAAGCAGTATAACAGCAAGGCGCGGATAGTCTCGCTGGCCGTAGAGGACAAGGCGATTAATAAACTCAAGAACGCCGGAGCGGATGCGGTCGTTTCATCGGCCATCATCGGCGGCCTGCGCATCGTCTCGGAGATGACCCGGCCCTCGGCCGTCAAGTTCCTGGACACGATGATAAAGCAAACCACATCCACGGTGAGGATAGAGGAACTGACCATCGGGACCGGCTCGGCCGCGGCTGGTAAACCGTTATCGGGCGTGCCGTTCAAGGACAGGTTCAACCTGCTGGTCCTGGCGCTGATGTCCCAAGACGGCGAAAAGATTACCTATAACCCGCTGGCCAACACGGCGCTGACGGCCGGGCTGGTCGTGATTGTCATGGGCGAGGTGGAGAATATAAAGAAGGCCAAGGAATTTATCGGCTGATAACCCCGGTATAGAAATGTAACGCGTATGGTGCCCCAGAAATTAGTTATGAAAAAAATATTTATCTTTTCAATTATAGTATTATTCGTCGGATTAATAGTTGTATGGATAATAACCATAACTAGGGAAGATGATTCCTATTGGGTGAATAAAGGATTGGCTTTATCTCATTCTCATCAATACGAAGAAGCGCTTAAAGCATTTGATTAGCGGCTTTGTCGCCAATAACTAAACCTTGACTCTGGGACAGTGACAAGTTATTCTCACCTTACCACGAAGACACAAAGGTGTCATTCTGAGCCGTAGGCGAAGAATCTCATTACTAACGAGACCCTTCGTCCGCCTGAGGTGGACTCAGGGTGACAATAGTCACTTTGTGTCTTGGTGTCTTAGTGGCAAAAGGAATTCAATTATGCCGTCATCAGATAAACAGTTAGATAAGACCGTCCTATCCATCGGCGGGCTTGTCCGCCGTAGTCTTGACGTAGGCGGGATGCACTGCCCGGCCTGCGCCACCAACATAGAGAAATCCGTCAAACAGGTCAACGGCGTCAAGGATGCATCCGTCAACCTGATGCGCGAGAACGTTACCGTCAACTACGACCCCAATCTTACCGACCTGGACGCGATAAGAAAAGCCATCACCCGGCTGGGCTATGCGGTTAAAGAGAGCGCTCTGGAAAAGACCCAGTCCTATTTCAAGGAACGCATCTTCTATATCCGAATGGCCGTTTCGGCCCTATTAATCGGCGCGGCCTGGATACTGGATTTGACGCACCTTTCCCATCAGGCGCTCCTATGGAAACTGACTATCTCCGATATCCTTTCATTAATAGTAGTAATATTCGGCGGCTATCCGATTTTCAAAGGCGCAGTCTATGCCCTCAAGGTCCGCGACCTGACCGTATTTTCGCTGGTCAGTATTGCCGGTATCGCGGCCGTGGTAGTGGGCGCATATAAAGAGGCGGCCATGGTCATCCTGATTATGCTCATCGGCGAGACGCTGGAACAGTCCGCCCTGCGCAAGACCCGTAAGGCCATCTCGCAATTATTGGGACTGACCCCGTCCACCGCATTGGTGCGCCGTAATGATATTGAATTAGAAGTGCCAATTGACTGGGTCAAGGAGTCCGACATCGTCATCATCAAGGCCGGACAGCGCATCCCGGTGGATGGCGCCGTCATCAAGGGCGAATCGGCCGTTAATCAGTCAACGCTGACCGGCGAATCCATGCCCGTGGATAAAAAGACGGACGACCCCGTTTACAGCGGCACCATCAACGAGAGCGGCGTGATAGAAATCAGGGCCACCGGCGTGGGCGAGAATACCCGGCTGGCGCTCATCAAACGATTGATTGCGGATGCCGAGGCGCAGAAGGCGCCCATCCAGCGGCTGGCCGACCGATACGCCCGCTATTTCGTGCCGTTCATACTAGTCCTGGCCGTCGGAGTATTCCTGGCCACAGGCAATATCTTCAAGTCAATCACGATACTGATAGCCGCCTGCCCATGCGCGCTGGTGCTGGCCACACCGACCGCCATTATCTGCGGCATCCGGACCGCGGCCAGGAACGGCATCCTGATTAAAGGCGGACAATACCTGGAGGCGCTGGGCACGCTTAACGCATTATTAATGGATAAGACCGGCACGCTTACTGCCGGCAGGTTGCAGGTAACTGATGTGATTGGGCTTAATGGAACAAGTCAGGATGAAGTGCTCCGGCTGGCAACGATTGCCGAGAAGCGCTCCGAGCATCCGATTGCCGCGGCGATTATCTCTAAAGCAGGTAACGCAAATATTACAGAACCTGAACGGGTTGAAATAATAAAAGGGTTGGGCATCAAGGCATTCCTTAATAACGAAACCATCCTGGTCGGGAATAAACGGTTCATGGAGTCAAACAGTATCACGATGGACGACAAAGCCAACCAGCAATCCCGAAATAATCGGGACTCCGCTGCGGCTGCGCTGGCTGAACTGTCCGCAAAAGGCCGGACTGCCCTATTGGTTGGCCGCCAGAGCAGCGGTCTTATGGGATTAATCGGCATCTCGGATGTGCCGCGCGATACGACAACCGCCTCAATCACGGCCATCAAACAGGCCGGTATCGACCGGATTGCGATGCTTTCTGGGGATAACCCGGGCGTCTGCCGCAACATTGCCGACACGGTCGGGCTGAGCGAATGCTACAGCGAGATGATGCCCGAGGACAAGGTGGCTAAGGTCAACGAACTAAAACAGTCCGGCTACCGGGTGGGCATGGTCGGCGACGGGGTCAACGACGCGCCGGCGCTGGCCGCGGCCGATGTCGGCATCGCCATGGGCGCCATCGGTTCGGCCGTGGCCATCGAGTCGGCCGATATCAGTTTGATGAGCGACGACATCGGAAAGATTCCGTTCGCGATTAAACTCAGCCACCGGGTCCGGGCCATCATAAAACAGAATTTTATATTTGCTATTTTGTATAACATTGCTATAATCACGGCGTTGGGGCTGACGGTGCATTCGCACAGCGGGATAACCTTCGGCGCGGTGGCGCACCAGATCAGCTCCCTGATGGTGATATCAAATTCGTTGAGGTTATTACGATAATGAACCCCGACGGCCTTAATTTATAAGGAAACCAAGAGGCCCGGAATAATTTTCCTGTTTTCCTGGCTTCTTTATAAAAAGGAATAATGGTTGCGCTAGACGGGGAGGTAGCGGTGCCCTGTAACCTGCAATCCGCTCCAGCAGGGTTGAATCCCTTTCCGAGGTTTTAACCTGTTATGATGCTCTCCGGGTAAGTGGCGTTGAAGGCCGGGTCCTATGCAATAGGCGAAGTAGTATAACCCCGCCAGGTCCGGAAGGAAGCAACGGTCCCTATTTTGTTTATGTGCCGTGGGGTTGCCTGACCGGAGCCGGCTGTCCGGTGAAGTTATAGCGGGTGAATCGGAGAAAGGTGCGCAGCCGTTTATACCAGAATATCAGAGTATCAGATGACCAGATTATCAGAAAAATGATGCGACAATCTCGCCGTTATTCTGATACACTGATACCCTGATATACTGATAATCTGACTTATGAGTTACACAGCCATTGCACGCCGGTACCGGCCCCAGGGGTTTGACGAGGTGGTCGGCCAGGAATATATCGCCACCACCCTGAAGAACGCTATCCTAGAGAATAAGGTCTCGCACGCCTACCTTTTTTCCGGCCCGCGCGGCGTGGGCAAGACCTCGATGGCTCGGATATTCGCCAAGGCGCTCAACTGCAGGAAAGGGCCGACCGAGAACCCCTGCCGCTGCGGGACAGCGTGGCGTATATCCCGCTCCGCAGTCGCTATAAGATTTATATCATTGACGAGGCGCACCAGCTGACGAGAGAGGCGTTCAACGCGCTCCTGAAGACGCTGGAAGAACCGCCGCCGCACGTCAAGTTCATATTCGCCACGACCGAGCCCAATAAACTGCCCGATACGATTCTGTCCAGATGCCAGCGCTTCAATTTCCGGCGCATCTCCACCAGCCAGATATACGAACAGATACTCAAGATTGCCAAGCAGGAAAAACTGTCTTACGAGCCGGCCGTGCTCACGGCGATTGCCCGATTCGCGCGCGGTTCTATGCGCGATGCCCAGAGTTTGCTGGACCAGGTGCTCTCTTACGCCAAGGACAAGGTGACCATGCAGGATTTGGAAAACCTGAGCGGCACGATTAACCCGGATACGATATTTGAGATAGCCGATGCCATCGCCCAGAAACAACTGGAACGGCTGGTCAAGACGGTTGACGATATCTTCGTGACCGGCAAGGATATCAATAACCTGCTCGAGCAGATGGTTGAGCATTTCTGGTATTTAGCCCTGTCGCTGATAGACCCGAAGGACACCATCCTCAAGGAACAGGTCATCGGCGATACGGCCAGATACCGCAAACAAGCGTCAGCCTTCAACATAGATACACTCCTGAAGAATATTAATCTGATTACCGAGACCAAAAAAGGCATCAAGGAAACATCGGCCACCCGGTTGTGGGTAGAGTTGCTGATGATTAAATTAGCGCAGGTGGAACAGAATGGAACAGTTACGCCCGTTCAGGCGAGGACACCGACGCGAGAACCGGTCAAGGCAAATAATCCGGTTATACGTGAGTCCAAAAACTCGGCGCCGGAACCCGTTGCCAAACCTGCGCCTCCAACCAATCCCGAGCCGCCGGATAACCAAGAAAATCACCTGGCGCAGGGCGGCGATATTTCACTGATGAACGATGACGATAAAACCAAGTTGTGGTCCAGGATATTACTGGAGGTCAAGAACGTCAGCCCTTATAAAATATACCCGTTCCTCAAGGAAGGCAAATTCATCCGGGCCGACCAGCACGAAATATCTATCGGATTTACCAAACAGTATAATTTCCACCGCACCCGGATGGAGGAAATACAGAATAAAAAGATTGTTGAAGAGTGCATTGAGAAAGTAACGGGCCAGAAAATACCACTCTCGCTGACGGTTATCGCTTCGCCGGGACAGGACGACGCCGGATTCAACGGCGCAAACGGGTTTGCCAATACGGCCGATGCCGTTGACCCGATGAAAAAGGAAGTAATGAAAGACGAACTGGTCCGTAAGATTGTTGAGGCGTTTGACGGCCGGATTATTGAGGTGAAAGACGCACCGAGGTGAACCCCGCAGGAGGTTTGTATGCCAAAAGTAGTTTCGCACGTCCGGTTTATGTTACCAGCAGCCCTGTCGGTGGCGCCGTCGCTGATGGTTGAGCAACGCACCAGGGTGATGTTGGAGGTGGCGGATATTA
>JACQXL010000130.1 GCA_016208805.1 Planctomycetota bacterium
GCATAAAACGGAGATTCTTCACTCCGCTTCGCTCCGTTCAGAATGACAAAAGGGGCATTTCGCAAGAGTTCGGTTTTTAGCCTAACATTTTTCTATTAATTGAGCAAGGGTTACCCGCCTTTGATTAGATTTAGGAATTCCTGTTCATTAATAATCTTAATCCTCATTTTCTCCGCCTGCTGCAGTTTGGAGCCCGGGCTGGCCTCGGCCACGACACAGTTGACATCAAGTCATCTGTTGCAGAAATTATTGCTTTATCAGGTTGGTGATAATCTTTATCATCACCTCTTTTTCCCGGGGCTGGCTGGTGGCTATCAGCAAACTCAATGCCACTATGGCATTGTCATTAATCTTTCGCTCGCCGCTTTTCTTGTAGAGATAGTTATTGCGCTCCAGAAAGTAAATAAATAATAACGAACCAATGCGCTTGTTACCATCTATAAAAGGATGATCTTTAATACTGAACTCTTGCGAAAACGCATAAAACACCCTTTTTGTCATTGCGAGGTCGCCAAAGGCGACCGTGGCAATCTCGGTTTTATGCGGAAAAGACGGGGATTGCTTCGTCGCTACGCTCCTCGCAATGACACTTTGGGACGCAATGACACTTTGGGACCGTTTCGCAAGAGTTCAGTTAATAGTCAGATATAACAGATGCGTTGCCTTTTCTTCTATGCTCGGATACAACTGCCGCCCACCGAAAGTCTGATATAGATTTTTGACGACCCCTTCAAATTTATGGTCCATCTCCCGCCCGAACAGGTCGCTGGCCTGTTTTTTGGCAATCAATTCGGCCTTGATGCGGGCGATAATGCGGCAACATTCTTCATAGGTCAAGATATGCCCCGGCCGTCTGCCTTTGACCAGAACGAGTCGGCGAGCGTCATATTGCTCAAGTAAAGTTATGGACTTAGCGTATTCGGACAACAGCGTCAGGATTTCTACGGACTGTTCGGCCAGCAGTCTGTGCCGCGTCTTTGACTGCAGGAAGTCGATGGCCTGCCGCAGGTCTAATAGTTTCTGTTCCTGTTTGAGCAGGCGTTTTTGATTAATGGCATAACCTTTGATGATATATCCTTTAAGGGTCTTGGTTGCCCAGATACGAAACCGTGTGCCCTGTTGGGATTTTACGCGGTAACCCACAGAAATAATTACGTCTAGGTTATAAAAGTCAACTTCGCGCGTTATCTGCCTATTGCCTTCTCTTTGAACTATTCGGAATTTCCGAATAGTTGGCTTTTCTTTTAATTCTCCTTCTTTGTAGACATTCTTAATATGTTCATTAATAGTCGGTATGGCCTTGCTAAAAAGTAACGCCATTTGTTGCTGATTTAACCAAACGGTTTCCGTCTGAAGTTTAACCTCTAATTGAGGACCATTCTTGGTTCTATAGATTACTATTTCGCCTTTGGATGGAAGAGTTTTTTCCATACTATATTGCTTGAGTATCAGAAATACCTCAATCTGTCAAGACAATCGGTTTGCCAATCGCAGAAATGCATCACCCCTGTATCAACCTGATAAATTCCTGTTCGGTCAGTGTTTTGATGCCGAGCCGGGCGGCCTCTTGCAGTTTGGAGCTGGGTTTGGCGCCCGCCTTCGCCAAGGCTTCGGCGGACAAGCCGGCCACGACATAATTGACCTTTTTGCTGACCGTTTCAGATGTCTTGCCACCCTGTTCGGCCACCAGTTTCTTGGCTTCAGGACGACTGTAGATGGTCATCTCGCCGGTGAATACAAATGTAAGACCGGCCAGTTTGCCCGTCCCTTTTGGCGCACGGGTAATTGTCAGTTGCCTGGCAAGCCGGTCAATCAGTCCGATATTTGATTTGTCACGGAAGAACGCATAAACGCTCTCGGCCACAATCGGGCCAATCTGGGGAATCTGTTCCAGTTCTTCTTTAGACGCTTTCTGTAGTTCCGGCAGTTCGCCGAAATGCTCGGCCAATAGGCCGGCAGTGGCCTGGCCGATATGTCTGATACCCAGCGCATAAATCAGCCGGGGCAGGGTGGTCTGCCTGGAGCGGGCTATGGCATCCAGTATATTCTGGGCCAGTTTATCGCCCATCCGTTCTAACCCGCCCGAACGACCGTCAGGTCGGGCAGGTTTCAGGAGTTGTTCTTTCTTCAATGTATATAAATCGGCCGCATCCTTAATCACTTTCTTATCAATGAGTTGACTGATGATTTTATCGCCCAGGCCTTCGATATCCATCGCCTCGCGCTGGGCGAAGTGTCCGATACTGGCCATGACCTGGGCCGGGCAGGAGACATTCGGGCAACGGTAAGCCACTTCATCCTCGTCCCGGACTACCGGGCTGGCGCAGACCGGGCATTTAGCGGGCATGGCGAACGGTTTTTCCCGGCCGGTTCTTCTGGATGCGATGGCCTTGATAATCTTGGGGATGACATCGCCGGCCCGTTTGAGCACGACCCAGTCGCCTATCTTCAGACCCAGACGTTCTATTTCCTCGGCATTATGGAGCGTGGCACGGGCCACTTCCACACCGCCGATGCTGACCGGTTGCAGGACCGCCACCGGCGTGAGGGTGCCGGTCCGGCCCACGTACGGGACGATGTCCTCGACGAGCGTCTCCACCTCCTCGGGCGGGAACTTGTAGGCGATCGCCCAGCGCGG
>JACQXL010000131.1 GCA_016208805.1 Planctomycetota bacterium
ATTATCAAGTTGGTCAAAGAATTGCCCCGCACATAACTCGCATTAGGCCTACTTGTCTGCTGTTAGGCAGGAATGCGAGTTATGTGCGGGGTTTCTTGAAGTATTTTACTAATGTCAGCACATTGCCGGGCGGGGTGAACGCCAATTCATCCACGCATTTACCCATCAGGAGTATGCCCAATCCCGCCCCCTTGCCTTTGGTCAACCGCTGTTCATCCGCCATCTTCAGTGCGGAATTGGTGTCTGTCGCATTCTTGAGGTGATTCTCGTAATCAAACCCGACGCCTTCATCGCGGATGTTACAGACCAATTTATTCTTATCCGCAACGAATTCCATATGAATAAACTTATCCGGGGCACTTTTGTTGCCGTGCCGCGCGCCGTTGTCTATCGCTTCCAGTAATGCCGAGCGCACTTTACTGTAAGAATCCTCGTTAAACCCCAGACCTTTCAGCAACCCTTCCAATAAGGCGCCTAATTTTTCCGTATTGGCCGGGTCGGACGGCGATTTTATGTTCAGCCGCTGCCTGAAGAAAATATTCTCTTCCTCGGCCCGGGCCAGTTCGGCCCGCACCGCATCCCGGACTTTATCCGGCACCGCCGGTATCCTCAGCCAATCATCGCACATTATCTTCATACCGGTCACGTTGCCAATGTCGTAATCCAGCGGGACTACTCCGAGCGCCCGCGCAGCCGGGAATCCGTCCTTTGACTTCAGCAAACCCATTATCTCATCATACCGGGCGTCATCAGGTGCGATATCAACTATCACCAGATGAACCGATAACTCCGCCTGTGCTTTGATGCCGTCAATATTTTCTGCGGTTAGTACGCTGACGCCCTGGCCGGTCTCCGCCAGGAAATCCCACCGCTCCGGCTTGGCGGTCACCAGCAGGATATTTTTGGGCAATGTCCTGGTATTAAGTTGTGCCTTGAGGTCCTTGCCGATTTTCAGCCGGAGCGAACGCTGGGGCGGAATGATGGTCTTTTTGCCGGTGCGCGGGTTGCTCCGCATCCGGGTCGGTTTCTGGACCAGATGGAGCGAGAACGCACCGGGCAACGTCACCGTCTTCCCCTTGAATAACTCTTCAATAACGGAATCGCCCACCTTTTTCAGTATCTCCCCGGTTTCCTGCGGCGATTTGCCTAATTGGGCCGCCACCAGTTCGGCCAGACCCTGTTTATTCGGTTTGCTCATTATAATGAGGTGTATCAAACCCCTATATTTAAGCAATAAAAAGTATTGCTTTTCTATCAGCCATGGTTATAATGACAGTCTATGCTTTGGGGATTATTCGGTAAGAAGAAACCGGCCGGCGATAAGGACCGCAAGAAACTCTCGCCGCTCTATCGGAAACGGCCTCTGCGGAAACTATCGGACGCGGATAATGCGGTAGAGGCGCCGATGGCTGAGGCCGAAATTGAACCCAGCAGTGTCATCCTGCCGGGCGAACGCGACCGGCTGGGTCAGATACTCCTGGACGAGAAAATCATCACATGGGAAGACCTCCAGAAAGCCATCGCCCTTCAACAGCGCACCACGCCCAAAAAGTTCCTGGGCGAGATACTCATAGATATGAAACTGCTCAACGAGGAAATGCTCGTCTCGGCCATATCCAAACAGACCCGGCTGCCTTACATTAAAATAAGCGATTACCGCATCCCCAAGGAAGTGCTCAATACGATTCCCCGTTCCTTCATTGAAACCTATCAGGTCCTGCCGATTGACAAGATGGGCCGGGTTTTGATTATCGCAATGGTCAATCCCAATAACCGCGAGGCGATAACGGAACTGGAAAAGGCAACCGGCCTGAAGATAAAGCAGGTACTCTGCCGCTTGAGCGAGTTCAAACAAGCCGTCCACGCCTTATTCAAATCCCAGGGCGAGCCGGAATCTCCCAAGACCGAGATAATCCACAAGGTAGAAACGATACCGTCATTTGAGGAGCGCATCGCCCCACCGGGCGAACCGGCCAATGATGAATCGGCAACCAAAATTATACCGCCCAAAGCACCGCCACCGCCGCCACCGCCCGTAGCCCAACCGGCCCCGCCGGTCATCGCCACAGAGATACCGGTCGTCGTAAAAGAAGAAGCCGTGGCCGCGCTCAACCCCGTTTCCGAAGAAGAATTCCGGCTGGCCTTGCGGGCGATGGCAATCTACCTGGCTCTGACCGGCAAGCAATACGACAAGCGCGAGCGGATTACTCCGGCCGAAAAGGTGACCGAGGACGAATTTAACTTCTTTACAACCGCTTAATAATAATATGAGTTACGCACACTCTGTCATTGCGAGGAGCGGAGCGACGAAGCAATCTCATATTTCCGCATCCTTTGGCAGTAAGCCCAATTGCCTCAGGGCAAACCTGTAAGATAGAGATTGCCACGGCCGCCTACGGCGACCTCGCAATGACACAAAGAGGATATTATGTTGCTATCAGAAAAGAAATTCGGCCAGGCGTTAATTAAGGAAGGGTTCCTCAACGAAAAGCAGATTCTGGCCGCCTACGAGCACCAGATTATCAAGAAGGTTTCGCTCAAGGACGCCATTCTGGACCTGGAACTGCTCTCGGAAGACGAACTCAACGGCGCCATCATCACCGTCCTGGGCGTGGCCTCCATCCGGCTCAAGGATTACCAGATTGACCGCGTCGTGATTGACAAAATACCGCCGGCCCAATGCAAAATCCATAAAATCATCCCGGTTTCATTGGTCGGCAACGTCTTAACCATCGCCACGGCCGACCCCTTAAACATCATTGCACTTGACGAACTCACGATGCTGACCAATTGCGAGATTACGCCGGTCCTGGCCCGGGAAGCGGATATTATGGAGGCCATCACCAAGTATTACAGCCAGCAGATTAAGATAGACCAGATTATTACTTCCACCGACACGGACAGCAAGGGCAGCAAAAAAGACGAGATAGAGATTAACGTCACGCCGGATACGGTAGAAACCGCGGCCGTGATTGACGAGACGCCGATTATCAAATTGGCCAACCACATCATCGCCGCGGCCGTGCGCAAGGGCGCCAGCGATATCCACATAGAGCCACGCCCCAAGCAGATGGGCGTCCGCTACCGGATTGACGGCGTGCTGGTGGAGCAGGAACCGCTGCCCAAGAGCATCCAGTTGTCGTTCATCTCCCGTATCAAGATTATGGCCAAACTGGATATCGCCGAAAAGCGCTTGCCCCAGGACGGCCAGATAAAGATTGTCTTTGAGAGCCGCGAGATTGACCTGCGCGTCTCCACACTGCCCATCAAATACGGCGAAAAGGTGGTCATCCGGATTCTGGACAAAGGCGCACTGCGGTTAAACCTGGACGAACTTGATATCCCCGAAAAATATGTCACCCAGATTAAAAAGGCGCTTGACCTGCCCTACGGGCTGATACTGGCTACCGGCCCGACCGGCTCCGGCAAGACCACCACGCTCTATGCCGGGCTCAATTATCTTAATTCGCCGGTCTATAACCTGGTCACCGTGGAAGACCCGGTGGAATACGAACTGCCCGTGGTCAACCAGGTCCAGGTCAATGCCGATATCGGGCTGACCTTCGTCAATGCGCTCAAATACATCCTGCGCCAGGACCCGGACGTGATAATGATAGGCGAAATCAGGGACAAGGAAACGCTGGATATCGCGATGAAATCATCCCTGACCGGCCATATGGTCTTAAGCACGATTCATACCAACGATGCGCCGACCACGATTACCCGGCTCTTTGATATGGGCGGCGAGCCGTACCTGATTGCCTCGGCGCTGGAACTGGTCGTGGCCCAGCGGCTCATCCGGCGGCTGTGCGAATTCTGCAAGGAATCCTATCCGATGACCCAGGAACTGCTCCAATACTTCAAAGACATGGAACCGCCCAAACAGTTATTCCGCGCGCCCGGCTGTTCGCACTGCAACGGCACGGGCACCAAGGGCCGAATCGCCGTGCTGGAACTGATGGCCGTCACCGAGCCGATTAAGCGGTTAATCTCGCAATCAGCCACGGCCAGCGCCATCAAGCAGAAAGCCCTGGAACTGGGCATGCCCACGCTCCGGCAGTATGCGATGACCAAAGTGGCCGCCGGCATTATTTCTATGGACGAAGCGCTGCAGGGAACCATATAAGGAAACCAGGAAACCACGACCCGTATGGGCTCCTATCTTCCTGGCCTCCTTATAAATAAAAGGAGACCACGTTATGTCCAAACACGTTGACGGCAAAAACAAAGACCTCCTCACCCTCTATGTTCTGAGCACCTGCATCTGGTGCCGTAAGGTCAAAGACTTGCTTAACACCCTCGGCGTGGCCTACGATTACATTGATGTGGATACGCTGGAAGGCGACCAGCGCCAAAAGACGGTTGACGAAATTAGGAAATGGAACCCGGCCTGCTCATTCCCGACCCTGGTGATTAATAACAAGAAATGCATCGTCGGCTATAACGAAACGAAAATCAAGGAAGCGCTGAAATAAGCCCCAGAAACCACAGACCGCAGGCACAGATGGACACAGATTAACTTTGTGTCTTTGTGGTGAATAAAGTATATGGAAATAACTCAACAAGAAATTGACAATCTCTACGAAACCCTCAAACGCGATGGCCAATCGGCCGGTTACTATCTCAACCCCGATGTGGAGTTCACCAAATCGCTGGTGCGCGGACTGCTGGTCAATGAACGGCGCTACGGTTATCCGGCCTGCCCCTGCCGGCTGGCATCCGGCCGGAAAGAAGCCGACATGGACATCATCTGTCCCTGCGATTATCGTGACCCGGACCTGACCGACTACGGCGCCTGTTATTGCGGGCTCTATGTCTCTAAAGAAGTGCTGGACGGCAAAAAGAAACTAACATCTGAACTCTTGCGAAATGCCCCCTCTGTCATTCTGAACGGAGCGTAGCGGAGTGAAGAATCTGCATTTTATGAGGGTTTGGGACGAGATTCTTCGTCCCGACACTCCGTGTCGGGACTCAGAATGACACTTTTTGGACGGCCTGTTATCCGTTTCGCAAGAGTTCAGTAACATCCATCCCGGAGCGCAGGACGATAAAGAAACCCTCAACAGAAATAAGGAACCCAGGAAGCCAGGAAACCCAGTCCTGGGCTCCGGGTCTCCTTATAAAGATTCCGATCTGGCGTTGCAAGGTCTGTGGCTACCTGGCCGCGCGCGAGCATCCGCCCGAAACCTGCCCCATCTGCAAGGCCAAAAAAGACGGGTTTGAGCGGTTTATGTAAACCAGTTAGCAACAACGGATTTAACTGATGGAAATCCGGGTAATCCGCTTAATCCGTTGTTAATATACCAGTAATGAACAAAGACCTATTCGGCGAGGCGGTCAACATCGCCGCCCGGATTGAAGGCATCACCGAGGCGACCGAGATATACTTCACCGAAGCCGTTTACCTGGCGATGAATAAAAGCGAGGTGCCCTCAAGCGAAATCGGATGGCGCAAACTCAAAGGCATCCCCGAGGCCATCAAGGTCTATAAACTGAACTCTTGCGAAATGCCCCCTCTGTCATTCTGAACGGAGCGTAGCGGAGTGAAGAATCTGCATTTTATGAGGGTTTGGGACGAGATTCTTCGTCCCGACACTCCGTGTCGGGACTCAGAATGACACTTTTTGGGTGGTTTATTTCCCATTTCGCAAGAGTTCAGTATAAAGTCATCCGGGACGAAAACTCCGAAAAATACTCATCGCTCATCAAGAAATGGCGCTCCGGCAACTTCATCGTCAAGGACGGCATCATTATGGAGCGGCGCTCCCGCCGCGCGTTGTATATCATCGGCGCCGGTGTGCTGTTGCTGGCCGCCGGCGCAATCGTATTCTACCTGTCCGGCCAAACCAACCGCCAACTCAATCAGGTCGCCGGCCTGATTGACCAGGGCCGGGCCTTAGATGCGCTGGAACTATATTATAAATAAATATCATTTTCCTCTTGACGAATATTTTAATCTTGGTATTATAAATATAACTGAACTATTGAGCGTAACATAGTTAATGTCCTCTCTTATCCGTCATTCCTGCGAAAGCAGGAATCCAGGCCCCCCGCTTAAAATACTGGATTCCCGCCTACGCGGGAATGACACCATAGAGGGGTGGGTAGGACATTAACAATATGAGCCTCAATAATTGAAGAATTAAAAGGAGGTGGTTATGGTTAAGACAAAATGGATAATGTTCGTATGCCTGATGATGTTAAGTATTTTTATATTACCCGCTCCTGGCATAAGTAATGATACCAATACCGGTTCATCAGCCGATGAATCACTAAAAGCCGAGATTGAGCAAGAGGTATCCCAATTGGCATCCAATCTGGAAGACTTGCCTGACCCATATATTTACTTTAAACCAGATACCACAGGGACAGAAACATTTGAACCAGATGAAACCAAAACCATTGACCATCACATCTATTGGGACCAATGCGCCGTTTCCGGATATTTTGTGATGGGCTATGTCCGAACTAATTTCGACCCAGCCATTATAGACCAAAGTCAAATAACAGTTCAACCTGGATTATTTTCTGCGGCAATAGTCTCATCAGGCCCAGGCTACATTGTAACATCACACTGGTATTTCTTTTGGGGTGAAGAACCTATCAACGACCCAGAGGTAATCGCATTTAGCATCTCATTTACAGCCAAACCAGACGGTGGCACAACCAATTTAACCTACGATATTACCGATAGTATTGGCAACCATCGCGGTTATTTTCTAACTGGGCGTGCGCATGATATCCGCCGGTCACCGGTTAGAGTAGCAATGGATACTACTCCTCCGGTAATAACTATTGTCAGCCCCTATTCAGGCACCACTTATGACTGGTGCAATATTTTCGTTGTTAACTATACAGCCACAGACCCAGAATCCGGGATTCAAGAAGTATCGGCAAAAATAGATGGCACGGCTGTAGAAAATGGCGCTCAGGTCCAAACGAAAAATTTAGGATATGGGAATCACATTATGATGGTAACTGCGGTAAATAACGCCGGTTTGGAATCTACGGAGTATGTAACATTTAAAGTAATAGTATCTAATGATGCGGTAACAGGCATAATGAATTCTTATGTAACAGATGGTTTGATAAGTCAAGGTGTTGCACAGTCCTTGGAGGCCAAACTAAAAACCGCTGGAAACTTAGCAATCAATGGTGACACGAATGGCACTACTGGTAAATTGAATGCGTTCATAAATGAGATTGACGCCCAAACCGGGAAGCATATTGACCCCTCAACAATACCGTTTCTGTTCCAGTTAGCCAAAAATAATGCGGCCAATGCCGCACCGCCTGTGGCCGACCTGCCTCAAACCCTGCCCTATCTCTTCAAAAACGGAAGTTATACCAAAATAACCCTGTCCTGCCTCACTCAAACCATAGAAATTCCTTTGACAGGCGAGGCCACCATTGAATTCAAGGAAAGTAATCCGAATGGCAATATCATAGAATTTACGGTGATTGACTCACCTCAACAGACCGTCTCTTTCCAGATAGACGGTAACGATATTATCTATACTGCTTGGCAAGACCCAACGATACCAACTGCCGGCACAATAGACCTTAACACCGGGTTAGTTACGAAACACATCGCAAATCAATTCTCGTTAACTATAAACGGGCAACCATCCGGGCCGTATAGTTATGAAATGGACCTGATGGGAATTCAGCGGTGGCCCGATATTTATACGTCATCTATGTATATATCCGGCCAGACCACCATCCTCGGAGATGTACCGTTTTTTGCGCACGCAGTTATTGAAACCTCTGTTACAACCAAACAGGAAATGCTTAAATCATTCACTGTGATAGCAAATCAGGTATCGCCACATCAATGGAATATTAACTGTATCGCTGAAATAACTCGGTGCGCCTTTAATCAGCGAATACCAGTGAGATTTAATTATGAATTGGTTGAGGGCGAGCCGAAAGATTGGGATGTCGGTTTGGGTTTAAAGCCACAATTATCAATGACTGAGACTGACGAAACATACGCCTATTACTCAAAAGGCGCTTATGTGCTTTATCTTAGAGCATCTGATGGTATACCAGCACAATGTAAAATAAAGTTTAGTGTTATTACCTCAACGGATGATCGCCTATATTACAGCCGCTCCTTTTCTTTCAACCCATAAAAATAAGCAAAGTATGAGCAATATCTGGTTGCTATTTATAATATTGGCCATAGCCGGATGTCAAATGTGCGACCACAATTCAACTAATGATATCGTTGATATCGAGCCAAAAACAATAGACGAGCTTACACGTGAAGAAAAAAAAGAACTATTCAACTTGTTGGAAAAATATATGGAAGAAGTGAAGACATTAGATTCATCATTTGGTTTCAGCAAGAAAAAAATGCAATACTACGAATCATTAAAAACTACCAACCAAGACACACCACCAATTTTAGGTGGTGGAATAATATTCCTAATAAATGAGTTTAACCAAATACTTAGAAATGCGTTAACTCAAATTAGACCAAATTATGAATCTTGCATATATAATGATAATGAAAACGGGTGCAGTATTTATTTAGTGGACCAGGAAGAAATAAGCCGAATAGAATTTACCGGCCCTTTATCATCAAACTTAAGCGCTTTCTTTGAACCGCCCCGAATGGCTATCGCAAAAAACGGTATAGATATACTTAACAGCGGAAGGCAAGTCTGTGCGCCAAGTTATATCCACTAAATTACAAAAGATAAACGGGAAAAACGAATTAAACTATATAGTGATGTGGTAGCGGAACAATATGCACAGACTAAATCGCAGATTGAATCAGATGGCAAGACCGTTTCCGTTGATTACCTCATCAGATATATGTTTCCTAAAGAAGGGGCAGACTATCTCATTAAAGGAAAACAAGGCGTTAAAACCGTCAATGAAAAATATATCAGAAAATATGAATGGCAAGGGAAAGTTTCCATTCCTGAGGGTAAAGCAGTGTTTATAGAATGCCAGCCAAGCGGAACA
>JACQXL010000132.1:0-4188 GCA_016208805.1 Planctomycetota bacterium
AAACCGAAGAGTTTAATCAGTTACAGGTAAAGAAAGCACAAATGGAAGTTCAATACCGCAGATTGGCCCGCGTTGTGGACAAGGGGGTATTTTTCTATGAAGTGGTAAACCTGATAAAACAGTGTCCGCCCGAGGCCTGGGTTAAGGAAATAAAACTGGAAGATTATGTGACGAAAGACGAATCATCTGGTAGCGGTGCAATTACGCCTTCGGATGGCACAGTCGCCGCCGATGGGGCGGTGAGCGAATCGCCCGCTGAGCCGATGAAACAATATATCATAACGGTTAAAGGGTATCTGGAAGACGATAACCCTCAGACGCTGGATAATCTGAAACGGTTTGTCGCGGAACTTAATGCCCAGCCCATCGCCCGTACGGGGGGGGGCCATGAACCGTTGCTAATTAAAGCATCGCTAAATAAACTGAATAAACCTGAGGCCCCAACGCCTCTGGGTAAGATGCAGTTTGAGATAGTGATTATTAACAAATAAATTATGAATTGGATTCATGCGCCCCGATAGGCGGGACATTCGTGTCCCGCTTATAAAAGTGGCGGGGTTAGAAAACCCCGCCTATCGTTGTTTCTCTATGAATTGGTTAACAGAACATAAGAACGAATTAATGGTTATCGGCGGATGCGGGGCGCTGTTTTTGGCGGTCTATTATTTGGTGTTGGCGCCGTTCCATCAAGAGGCCAATGAACTCAAAGAGCAACAGGCAAAGACGATTAAAACTATTGAGACCGATTTCCGAAGCGGCAACATCCGTGACCGTAAAGATATTGCCAACATAACGGATGAACTTAAATATGTTGACGGTAAACTTAGCCAGTTGAAAGAGCGGGTTACATTCCGCCTGCGTCCGGATTATCAGTTGCCGGCCGAAAAACGTGACTGGCTTATCACGCTCCAGTCGCGCTTGAAATCACTCCAGAAACGAACCGAGAATACCGCGGCGGCCAGGGGAATTAAACTGCCGGCGCTGGAGTTCCAGTTCAACGAAGCCCAGGACTTATCTCTTTACTTTGAAGAACTGGATGTTATTGACCAGTTACTTTCGGCCGCGATTGAAAGCGGATGCTCGGAAGTGCTGGCGGTCGGCACGGCCTCTGAAATCGGGCCCGGCGGCAAGGGATTCCACAAACATAACACGGCTGATGCCGCGGCCGGTAAGAACCTGGTGCCCATTAAGATTAAAGGCACCTTTGAGAGTTTAATGCGGTTGGTGCACATGATCCAATCGCCGGAACAGGCCTCCGGCCGATTTCTTGCCCTGGAGAGCGTTGTATTGGAAAGCGACCAGCCAGATGTGGATACAATGACTGGCACCATTATTGTTAGCGGCGTAAAATAGTGTGGCAGTTTGAGCGGTAGCGAATTACTGCCAACTATACCGGGCTGTAATTTGGTTCCCTCAAACAGCCCAAGTAGCGAATTGATATGATTATCCGTCTGAATAAAGAGAAGTTAGCGCTGATTGCAGCGCTTATTTTGTTGTCCGTGGTTCTGGTGCTATATCTTACGCGCCCGTCCGACGAATCGGATTTAACCGTTTCCACCCGGCATACGGTTTATATACCGAAACCGTTAAGGGAACAGCCCGCCTTTAAGGACTATCACGCTTATGCGGTTACCGGGCGTAATCCGTTTGTATCGGCTTCCAAAAAGGCAGAATATGTTGTGGACCTGCCTCTGCCCGAAATACTCATCCGCCCGCCTGCTGTTCACATAATGACGCCATTACCGGCTGAGCCGTTCAATCCGCTCTGGTTTTTCCGGCTTCCAGCCCCGACCGCCGTCAGAACAGTTGACGGCTTGAATATTACCGACCCGGCTATCTTGCCGGAAAAAGTAGAGATTGAATCCATAATTGATGCGATTCAGAAGGCCGAAAATGAGGTTCCGCCGCCTAAACCAACCGAGCCGCTCAAGGATGATGTTCTGCATTTTAAGGATGGGCAGGATATCAAAGGCCGCTTCATTAAAATGGATGATAAGTGGGTCACCTTTGCGCCCAAGGGGTCTCCGATGGTTCAGAATTATCCTCGCGAAGAGGTCTCCGATATTGAGCGTGCTTATACGATAGAGGAGCAATACCAGCAACTTTTGGCGCGGACCTCTACCCAGAATGCCGAAGGACAGTGGACATTGGCAGTTTGGTGTTTTGAAAAGGGCTTGGAACCGGAGGCCGTCCTGGCCCTGCAAGCCGCCATCACAGCCAATAACTCGGCGCTCAAGTACTATCAGCGGCTGGCCGAATATTACGCATCCCGTCTGGACATCACCAGAGAAGTAGAAACCTATCACGCGGCCCTCAGTGCGCCGCTGGTCAATAAAGAAGTAATTTATCTCAAATTAGGCGAGGCCTACGAAAAACTGGGGTTATCCGCTGAGTCGGTGGCATATTATGAATCAGCCATCAAGTCATATCCCAGTTATGCACCCGCCTGGCTCAAGATGGGTGATTTCTACATAGTTCATGGCCAATACGAACTCGCCCAAAAGAGTTATCAGCACGCCAAAGAAATTGCACCTAACGAAACCAATCTCAACGAACGGTTAGCTGTGCTGGAATTCAGGCGCGGGAATCTTAACAAGGCCAAAGAATATCTGGCAAAAATAGAAACATCGCCGAAACCAGCCGAATATAACAATATCCAGGGCGTAGTTGCGCTGCTTTCTAATGATTATAAATCAGCCGTTTCATATTTCATTGATTCGGTTAAAGCAAAGCCAGCGGATCCGTCGCGCGGAGCGACAGCGGAGTCCCGACCCAATCGGGAGAGTCCCGCTACTTATAGCGGGGCCCAGGTTGACGGATGGCTTAATCTGGCGACGTTCTATCTGGTGTCTGGCCGCTATGAAGAGGCGGAAATTTTAATTACCGAAGCAATCCGTCGGTCACCGGCCTCGGCACAGCCGCTGGCGGCATTGGCTTATTTGAAATGGTCGGTTGGGCTCAGCGACGCCGGCTCCGGCCCCGCCATAAGTGGCGGGATCTCCACCGACAAAATAGATGAGGTTCTGCCGCGGCTGGCCGATGCGCTTAAGGTTGACCCCAATTCGTTTGTCGCCCATTATGCCCGTGGTCAGTTTCAGTTCCACTCCGGAAAGCCGGAAGAGGCCCGAAAAGACTTTAACTTCTGCCTTAAAGCCAACACCTTGTTTACCGAGACGCTTTATTATCTGGCCTGTATTGCTTACAGACAGCATCAATACGTTGAGGCAATCAAATATTATAAACTTTACATCCAATCCGTTCAGCCGGACCGGTCGGACTATGTAAATTTAGCCATTGCCTATCTGGCTAACCAGCAGTACGATATGGCCGCCTCTGTCCTGCAGAATATCAAAGGTGACTATGCACCGGCCCTGGATTGTCTGGGCTACCTGGAATATACAGCGCACTATGACATAGATAAGGCCCTGAAATATCTGGAAGATGCTGCGCAGACAGATAAAAACGACACGTACGGGCCGCAGGCCAGCGTCTTAATCAAGCGGGCCGAATCGCTCGTCGTCTGGTCGGACAACTTTAACCGCACCGATAACACCGACCTCAGTCGGGGTTGGAATGAAAACGAGAAATACGGGATTACCATCACGGTCGCCGGTAAAAAATGCCTGTTCCGCGGCGTCCAGGCGTTGGTTGAGAACGGCATCACCGCTCTGGAACGGAGTGTCAGTCGGCTGACCTTTGTCCGGGTTGAGTTGGAACTGGACATCCCGTCGGCGGAGTCGCAACCCTTACAGGATAAACTCCGTCCCGACCGGAGCGTCGGGGCCGAGACCGAACCCGGCATTATTCGTGGCCTCTATCTGGCCGCCCAGACCAAACGCTCCGCGTTATTCATTGCCAATTATAACGGCAAATTATCTTATGGTGTTTCCAAGAAGATGGATGCGCCGCCGCCCAAATGGAAACCGTTCAGTGAAGTGGCGATGCCCGCCGGCGAATGCCGTCTGGCGCTGGAAAAGACTACGGCGCGCGATGAGGAACGCGGCCGCCAGACCGATGAATTATCGATTTTCCTGAATGACGACCTGGTCGGCACGATTCCGTTCCAGGAAGTTGATTTCCTGCGGGGGATTGACCCATCCTTCATCGCCGGGGTCTTCGGTTATGCCCCGCTCAATAAGAAATGGGAGTTGACCGTCAAAGCCGTTAGGATTGTGGAGGAAAAGACCA
>JACQXL010000132.1:4234-4951 GCA_016208805.1 Planctomycetota bacterium
ATTGCGGATTGCGGATTGCGGATTGCGGATTGGCAAATTCCCAATTCGCAATTCCCAATTCGCAATTAGGGGCTTCACGCTCTTGGAACTTCTCGTTGTTATTGCCGTCATCACCATTCTGGCCGGGCTGGTCGTGCCCGGGCTGGTCAAGACTAAGGTCAGGGCAAAGATATTGACGGCCAAAAGCGAGATTACCCGCATTAAATCCGCACTGGAGACATATTACAACAATTTCGGCGACTATCCGCCCACCTCACTAAAGGAAATCTCAGTCTCTACGTATGTCAACGAGACTAATGCCGGTATAGAATCCCTGGTCGCCTGTCTGTCTACCCGACAGAAGGGCGGTCCGTTCCTGCTGGACTGGCCCGAAAAACGTTATTCCAATCTGGATAACGACAACACCTCCAAAAATATTACCAACTGGTGGTTTGGCGATAACGAGTTACGCGAGGTTACCGACCCCTGGAATAATCCGTATATTTATTTCCACGCCCGCAACTATGATAAGCCCGACCGGTTCAGTAAATATCAGACGGCCCAGGGCGTAAAATCGGTCACGGCCATCCCCCAGAAAAGCTCCGCCACGGCCACATATTTTGCACCACTCACCTTCCAAATCTGGTCCATCGGCCCTGAGTTAGAAAATAGTAACGGTTTAGGCGATGATGTTAATAGTTGGGATTAAGCGATTGCGGATTGTTGAGCGCGAGCGAA
>JACQXL010000133.1 GCA_016208805.1 Planctomycetota bacterium
TAGACCAGTAAGGACTATCCCCCATACCCATAGGGGCTATCTCGTAGGGGGATAGGGGTAATGGAGGTATGAGATAGGGGCTATCCCTTCCCTCCATAGAGGCTATGGGTATGCGGGATAGGGCCTATGATGGTAACCCCCTATCCTAGTAGGTTAGCGGGATAGGGGCTATCCCTATATCCCATAGGGGTCAGGGGGCTATCCCTCTACCCTAATAGTTAAGTGGGAGAGGGGCTATCTCCCTACCCCATAGGGGCTGTCTATAGGCGGGGTAAGGGCTATGATGGTTAGGGGGTAGGTAGAAACTTTTATCCACTATAATCCGTGATGAACCACAAAAGAATTTAACCAAAAAATGTGAGGACGAAAGGCCAAAATACCGATAAATATAGGTAATCCAAGCCACGGATTACACGGATTTATTTATCGGTTTAATCCGATTAATCAGTTTACTTGATATGAGACTTACCGGTCTGCAACTTCAGGGATTCAAATCGTTTGCCAAACCCACCCAGTTTGCCTTTGACGCCGGTATCACCGCCCTGGTCGGACCGAACGGCTGTGGCAAGAGCAACATCGTTGACGCCTTCAAATGGGTGCTGGGCGACCGGAGCGCCAAATCATTGCGCGGGGAAGAGATGCTGGATGTCATCTTCAACGGCTCCAACGGCACGCCCTCGGCCGGCTACGCCGAAGTAGCAATGACTTTTAACAACAGTTCCAAGGTTCTGCCCATAGATTACGACGAGGTGACCATCTGCCGGCGGCTCTACCGTTCGGCTGAAAGTGAATACCTGATTAACAACCAGCCCTGCCGGCTTAAGGATATCCGCGAACTGTTTATGGGCACCGGCGTCGGAATGGAATCATACTCCATCATAGAACAGGGCAAGATGGATTTCATACTCCAGTCAACGCCGTATGAACGGATGTCGCTCTTTGAGGAAGCGGCCGGGGTCAGCAAGTATAAAACAAAACGTAAAGAGACCGAGTCTAATCTGGCGCGGGTTGAACAAGACCTTTTGCGCCTTTCCGATATCCTGCGCGAGGTCAAACGGGAAATTCGCTCCATCAAACTGCAGGCCACCCGGGCCGAGAAGTATAAAAATGTGATGGAGCAGATAAGGGCGAAAAAAACATCCCTGGCCCTCTATAACTACCATCAATGGCAGACCGCCAAAAACGAGGTCTCAATCAAGATGGCGGACTTTGAAGCCAGCCGCAAGGCGATTAACGAGAAGGCGGCCGTTTCGGAGAACGAAATTATTCAACTGGACAAGGAAATAATTGTTCTGGATAACAACCTCAAGAAGAACCAGGAGCGGTTGGTCGCCCTGCGCGGGGCAGTGGCCACGGCCCAGAACAAGATTGAAACCGCCCGGCACCGTATTGCAGAACTCGGCACCGAAGAAGAACAGACCAACCAGAATCTGACCGCCAATAACCAGAAAATGACGGCTTCCAAAAATAAACTCACCGAGATTACCCAACTGCTGGAGAGCGTTACCAGAGAACTTGAAGTAGCGACGCAGGAGTTAGCCGACAAGACCAATCTTTTTGCCGAGATAACCAAGGAACTGGGCGGCCTAACCCAAACCCTGGATACTAGGCGCAACGAGGTGATGGCCGCTTCCCAGAAACAGGCCCAATACCAGAACGAGTTGAGCGCCATCCAGAGCGAACTGAAATCGCTTTCCTTACGTCGTGATAAACTGGCCGCCCGTCGGCAGGAGATTGCCGGTGAAATAGAACTGATTAACCAAAATAAAACCAATCTCGCAGCCGGGATAGAAGAGATAAACAGGGCCGTAGAAACGCTCAAGGCGGAAATCAACCAGAAGGAACTGGTTAGCAAATCGCTCAAAGACGACCTGGCGCAACTGCAGGATAATGTGGCGCATCAGCGTGAGGAACTGCACCGGGTTGCCTCGCGCCGTGAAGTGCTGGCCGACCTGGACGCGCACCATGAGGGCTTGAGCGGCGGCGTCCGGGCCGTGCTGGAGAAAATTAAGGCCGAGCCCGGTTCGCTGGGCACGGTTTACGGGCTGGTCTGCGATATCATTGAGGTTGACCAGAACAACTTGAGCACGGTTGAATCGGTTCTGAAAGACTTAGCCACGGCCATCGTGGTGCGCAATGTCGTCGATGCCCTGCGGATTATCCAGTTTGTCAAGGAGCATAAGAAGGGTTATGTCACCGTCATTGCGCTGGATGCCATCAATAACCGGACCCTGCCGGATGACGGCCTGGCTTACGCCTCAAAATTATTGAAACCGGTTAAGGAACTGCCAATCACGGCCGATGATTTCCATTCACTCTCCAACGCCTTGCTGGGCCGTTACCTGCTGGTGGAAAACCTGGCGGGCGCATCAGAGGCTGTTTCTGCAAACCATAAGGCAGTATTGACGCTGAATGGTGAAGTATTTACTCCGGAAGGCGTCATCTCCGGCGGTTCGGCCGAGGTGACCGAGGCCGGCATTAGTCCGCTTTCGCGTAAGACCGAATTGCGGCGACTGCAGGACGAGATACCGGCGCTCCAGGAAAGACTGCAACTGGCCACCGAGCAGTTATCCGTTAAAACCAGAGAGATAGAAGAACTTGACCGCGCCTGCCAGCAACTCAGAAACAGCATTTACGAGAAGAAGATTATCCTGGTTGACAAGACCAAGGAATCGGAAGAGTTGACCCGGCGCGCCGCCATTCTGTCCAAGGAATCGGAGATTAACGAACTGGAAGCTCAGGATGTCCAGAACCAGATTAACTCGCTGGCCGAGCGGGCCACCGCCACGGCCGAACTTATCAAAGAACTGGATGCCGTTATCACCAAGGCCAATGCCGAAATAGAGCAACTTAACGCCAGTATTGAGGAATACACCGGCCGGAAGGCCGCACTGGAACGCCAGATAACCGAATTGAAGATTAAACAAGCCCAAACCATTGAGAAGAAAGAATATTGCCAGGCCACGATAGGGCAGTTAAATAACGATATTGCCTCGCTGGATGAACTGCTCAAGACTGTGGCGGCTAACCTTCAGGAAATAAAGAATAAGATTGCGACTCTTGAAGAAACCATAAAAACCGAAGAGGCATCCGCCCATAAATTGGAAGAAGAGGAGAAATCCATTTATGGTGTGAGCAAAGACCAGGAGACCAAAGCCACCGCCATTAAAGATGCCCTCTTCCAGAAACGGTCGGCCATTGATGAATCCCAGCGCCAGTTAAGGGACATAAACAATAATTATAACGAACTTGACCTGCAGGAAAGGGAATATACGCTTAAGATAGAAAACCTCTGCGAGAAGGCGGGCGAAGAGGCCGGCGTAAATCCGGTTGAGGCATACGCCACGGCCGATATCAATGTCATCCTGGCGCTGGTGCCCGAGGAAGTCAACCGCCAGATTGACGAGATGAAACGGAGCATCGGTTCAATGACCGATGTTAATCTTTCAGCCATTGACCAGTTGAAATCGCTGGAGGAGAGATTAAAGTTCCAGACCGCGCAGGAACAGGACCTGACCAAATCCAAGCAGTCGCTCCAGGAANNNNCGAGATGCTCCATGCAACCATTGACCGTGTTAACGAGAACTTCAGCCATATTTTCCGCAAACTCTTCGGCGGCGGCAAGGCCGAATTGGTCATAGTTGAGCCGCGAACCGTGGTGGACAAGCAAACACAGATACCGTTCCCGGCTGACAAGACCGCTGAGCCGCCGGTCGAAGCGCCGCAGGCGCCGGAGCCGGTTGCTCCAGACCAGAAACCGGCTCGCAACGATATCCTGGAATCCGGCATAGATATCATTGCCAAACCGCCCGGCAAGGAGCCGTCATCCATCAGTCTGCTGTCCGGCGGCGAGAAGTCGCTCACGGCCATTGCCCTGGTGATGGCCATATTCAAACTCAAGGCCAGCCCGTTCTGCATCCTTGACGAAGCAGACTCGGCGCTGGATGAGCATAACCTGGACCGTTTTGCCGCCCTGATTAAGGAATTCTCGTCAAATTCCCAGTTCATCGTCATCACCCACAACAAAAAGACGATGATGCACGCCAATATCCTTTACGGGTTGACGATGCAGACGCCCGGCGTCTCCAAAAAGGTCTCGGTCAAAATGGACGATAAGGGGGTTGCCCAGCCGGTCCAGCCCGCCGCAAATAATTAGCCGTAACCACAGACCCCGATAGCCATCGGGGCAGATTAACACAGATTACTCTATTCTTTTATTGTCTCTTACACATTATTGTGCTATATAATCAGCAGTTAAATCTGCTTAATCCGTTTACTGGATAGTTTTATGATTTGTATTGCCATATCGGGCCAGCGGATGTCTGAACTCAACCGGAACCTTAAAGCCGCCGTCGTCCTAGCTGATATAGTTGAAATCAGGGCAGATGGAGTCAGGGATTTTTCACTATCAAGACTTCCTTCATCCCTGAAATGTCCTGTTATCTTCACCTGCCGCAGTAAAACTCAAGGCGGTCGTTTCAACGGCAGTGAATCCATGCGTCTGAATCTGATTCAACAAGCGATTGACTCCAACAGGTTTGACTATGTTGATGTTGATATCGGCGACAGAATCCGCCGACCGCAGAGCCACACTAAAATAATCCTATCCCATCATAACTTTCATAATACACCGAACAATCTCGTAGCGGTCTATCGCCGTCTGGCGGCTAAAGGACCGGATGCGGTCAAGATTGTTACTTACGCCAGAGGGATTGAGGACAACCTCAAAATATTCCGCTTGACCGGATACGCCTCCGGGCGAATACCTCTGATTGTCTTCTGTATGGGCCAGGCCGGGCTGATTAGCCGGGTTCTTTATAAGAAGTTTGGGTTCTTTCTGACCTACGCCGCTCTGGACGGCGCTTTAGAGCCAGTTAGGGATGGCGCTCCCGCCAAGTCGGGACGCCAGACCGTTACTGGCTCTTATCCCGATTCACATCGGGGGAAAGGAACCGCACCCGGACAGATACCCTTCAGCGAATTAAAATATATGTATTGCGCAGACCAACTCAATAAAAATACTGCCGTATATGGCTTGCTTGGTTACCCACTGGGCCATTCAGTCAGTCCTCTTCTCTTTAACTATAGATTCAGGGAAAAACGGATGAACGCGGTCTATCTGCCATTTGCCACAGAAAGACTTGTTGCCCTACCCCAGATTATCAGGAAACTGAATATTCGCGGGCTGAGTGTGACCATCCCTCACAAGACTGCGATTATAAGATATCTGGATAAGTTAGAACCGGAGGCAAAGACCATCGGAGCGGTTAATACGGCCTATAAACGGGCTAAACAGTTGATAGGCGCTAATACGGATTATTACGGGATACGCCAGAGCCTTAAAGATATTCCCTGTTCCTGCGGTATAAACGCGCTGGTACTGGGGGCGGGCGGCGCGGCCCGAGCCGTGGTTTATGCGCTCCGCCAGTCCGGCATCCCGGTTACGGTGGCCAGCCGCAACCGCCGGCAGGGCAGGCAACTTGCCGCACGATTCGGCTGTGAATATCTGCATTGGTCTGACCTCAACCGCCGGAATCTTGAGCGTATCTCGCTTCTGGTCAATGCCACGCCGGTCGGGATGTTTCCCGATATAAATAAAAGTCCGCTCAAGGCGTCGCTCCTGAATAAGTGGATGACAATTTTTGACACGGTCTATAATCCGTCTGAGACGCGCCTGCTCAAAGACGCCCGCCGGCGCGGTTGCCGGACCGTCAGCGGGCTGGAGATGTTCATCCACCAAGCGGATAGCCAGTTCAGGTATTTTGTTAGATGATCTTTACCACGAAAACACGAAATGACCAAAACACGAAACCATTTCGTGTCTTCTGGTTTTTGTGCTTTCGTGGTATGGTTCTTTAGATAATTACTATTGACATTAATAATGTCTAAATCTATAATTTAGTGACTAAAATCACATAGGAGAAGGGAGGGAATTATGATAAGAAATCGTTACCGGATGGCCATAATTTGGTTGATACTTTGTGTTCTTTGTGTCTTTGTGGTGAATCACGGCCTGGCCGATGACACGCCCGAAACCATCTTTGCCGAAGCCGAGAAACTCTTTGAAGCGCAGGACTACGACGGCGCACTCAAACTCTATAACCAACTTCTGGACAAGAAATACGCCACTACCAAATTCGTCACCTCCAACAAAGACGACATCACCGCCAAAATCAAGTTCTGCCAGAAGAAGGTCGGCGTGGTAACCGATATCACATCAATCCTCAACGGCAAGGCCGAACTCAAGAAATTCGGCAAGGACGATTACCTGACCGTCACCTACGATTTCTCCAAGGACGACCAGTTAAAGGATTTCACCACGGACGAAATAGAGTTATCCATTCTGGACGGCAAATTACAGATGATAGCCAAATACGGCCAGGCCAGCCGCGGCGCGGCCTGGCTCAACAACATCACATTTATGGACAAGGTCTCTGTCCGGTTCAAGGCCAAGATAACCTCGGATACCTCGGAGGAATTCGGCATCTTCCTGCTGGGCGGGTTCCGGCGGGACGGTTACGGCTATTTCTTTAATTATAACACGGGCGGACTGGGGCTGGTCAAGGGCGCCGGCACGGCTTCCAACTTCATCTCGTTCACCACCGGCAAGGTTATCCCGGACCGGATGGTTGCCACCATCGGCAACTTCTCCAAGCCCAAGATTGAGCCCAATAAACAATACGATTTCTATATCACCTACAACAAGGGCAAACATCAGGTCTGCGTGGATAATGTCGTCCAGAAGGAAGCCAACAACAACAAGGTTACCTCAGGCGGATTCGGGCTCAATTGCGCCAAGGCGACCATCCTGATAGACGACCTGAAGATAGAAGGGGTGCTGGAACCGCAATCAACCCGTAAGACCCTGGTCGGCCTGACCGCGGAGAAAACGGCTGACCTCCAGGAAAAGTCAGATGAAGAAACTGCCCTACGTATCCGGGAATCAGAGGCCAATATCTCCAACCGAGACATCCTCGCCTTCAAACGGTCCGAGGAGTTATTGGACCAGGGCTCGGCCGCGGCCAAAGAGTTGGTCCAGGAAGGGCTCGAACTCCTGCTGGAAATACCGGTTGAGGCCATCGTGGATATTGACTCTTTGTTCAAGCACATCCAGAAAGGGATAGACAAGTTCGGCGAGGCCGTCCAGATTGACCGCAAGAGTGCGGTCGGCTATTATTGCCGGAGCCGCTGTTACCGGTTGATGGGCGACATAGAAAAGGCGCTGGCCGAGGTGGCCCGGGCCGTTGAGGTTGACCCGACCTTCTACGAGGGCTTTTGCGAGATGGGCGAACTGAATATGTTTCAGGGCCAGTATGAAAACGCACTCAAGGGCTTCAACCAGGCCATTGCGGCCAAGGACGACTGCGCCGAAGCGTACGCTGGCCGGGGTTATGTCTCTTTTGCCACCGGCAACAAGGCCGAAGCGCTGGATGACCTGGAAAAGGCCGTCAAACTTGACCCGACCGACGAAAAGGCAACCAAATACCTTAATAATGTAAAACACGTCATTAACGGACCGATGTGGCAGAAGACCTACACCAAGGAAACCAGGTTCTTCACGTTGAAGACCGATATCAGCCAGCAGAAATGCGATTTCTACAGCGCCCATCTGGAAACGATTATCAAGCAAATTGTCCGCACCCTCGGGCTGAAAGAACAACCGCTCCTCAATTCCAATGTGGAGGTCCTGATATTTGACAGCAAAAAGGGCTATCAGACTTATGCCGGGCTGACCACCGGCAGTAAGGTTGAAAGCACGCTCGGCTATTACCATCCGATTTACCGGCAACTGCTCCTTTACGAGCCGCCCGGCCGGGAGCAGGATACCCTCCGGGTGATGTATCACGAAGGGTTCCATATGGTCATTGACAATTTCTCCCGTAACCTGTCCATCTGGTTGGAGGAAGGACTGGCCGAGTATTTCGGCGGCGCGACGGTGAAATTAGACGGCGGCGTACAGGTCTCGTTCGGCGAGATACAGAAAGAACAGATGAGCAACCTCTGGAACGCTCTGGAATATGACCGGACCTACTCCTTCCGCCAGATTATGAACGAAACTAAACAGCAGTTCTATAACCAGGGCGAGTCGTTCAAATACGTCCAGGCCTGGTCTATGAACCACTTCTTCCTGCACTACCGCAACGGCCAGTATGCCAAAAACCTGAGCGACTATTTCTACACGTTGGTTTCGGGTAAATCGGCCAAGGAGGCATTTGACAAGGGCTTCGGCAAGGCCGACCTGGCCAAGATGGAAAAAGAATGGCGGGACTACACATTGAAACTCAGGCCGAAGTAGATATTTTAATTGACAGTAACGAATAAATCAGTATAGTGGTGTATATGAAATCAGAGGGTTATCGTTGTAAGACGACGGCATCTGAGATAAGCACTTTGTTACCCTCCCATAGAAAACCTGACCACAGATATTACCCAGTGTCCTTTTTACCTACCAAGAACTAAAGGAGGGATATTTTATGCAAATCATCTCTAACAACAAGGCCGGCAAGGCGTTTTCGGTCGTCATCGCAGTTATCCTGATAATGTTATTCGGCGCCAACGGTTACTCGCTCTCATCGGATAACATCTGGA
>JACQXL010000134.1 GCA_016208805.1 Planctomycetota bacterium
CCCGGCCCCGCTCTACCGCTTGGACACGGCCGCCAAGGATTTCACCAACTATCTGAACGTGATGATTCCGCTGGATGCTAATCGCAAGTTCGTGACATCGGTTTACAGGGATGGGGTTACAACGGCTTGTGAGATTTACTTAATGGGTTATATCCGATGAGATACACGATGCGGGATACGAGATGCGCGTATCCCGTATCCCGTATCTGAGCGCCACACTTCATTATCTTGACATCGCCAAACACATTGCTTAAATGTCCGGCTATGCCAGAGATAAACCCCTACGGGATAAACAAGATTCGCAATTTCTGCATCATCGCCCATATTGACCACGGCAAATCCACCTTGGCCGACCGGTTGCTGGAAATCACCCATACCGTGTCGTCCAGGGAATTGCATAACCAGTTTCTGGATAGCAACCCGATAGAACGCGAACGGGGCGTGACCATCAAGGCCAAGGCCGTGGCGATGCACTATAGCGGTTACGACCTAAACTTGATTGATACGCCCGGACATGTGGATTTCAGTTACGAAGTGCTCAAGTCCCTGCGCGCCTGCGAAGGCGCCCTGCTGCTGGTTGATGCGACTCAGGGCGTCCAGGCCCAGACCGTAGCCAATGCCCTGCTGGCCAAAGAAGCCCATCTGACCATCATCCCGGCCATCAATAAGATTGACCACCCCTCGGCCCAGCCGGACATCATCAAGGAAGAAATGAAGATAACCCTGGGCATCAAGCCAGAGGAAGTATTACTGGTCAGCGCCAAAAACGGCACCAATGCCGATAAGGTGCTGGATGCGGTGGTTGAGCGCATCAAACCGCCCACCGGCGACGCTACCAAGCCGCTCCAGGCGCTGATATTTGACTCGGTCTACGACGACTACCGCGGCGTGATTATCTATATCCGCCTGATGCACGGGCAGATTAAAGTCGGTGATGAAATCATAATGATGCGCACCAACCTCCTTTACAAAGTGGAGGAAGTCGGCAAATTCAGGCCGAAGATGTTTGCGATAGATAAACTCTCGGCCGGCGAGGTCGGCTATGTCATTGCCGGCATCCGAAATATCCGCGATGTCAAGATTGGCGATACGATTACGCATAAAGACAACCGTTGCGCCCAGCCGCTGCCCGGCTATCAGGAACCGCTGTCAATGGTCTTTGCCGGATTCTACCCGGCCGGCGATACGGATTTCAAGACGTTAAAACGGGCCATAGAACGGCTGAGTCTCAATGACGCCTCGTTCTCATTTGAGCCGGAGACCTCCGAGGCGCTCGGTCTGGGTTTCCGGTGCGGGTTCCTCGGGCTGTTCCATATGGAGATTGTCAAGGAACGGCTGGAGCGCGAAGAGGATGTGGAACTGGTCCAGACCGCGCCGAACGTGCCTTATGAAGTCACCCTGATAGAACGCGGGCATACCAAGACCATCAGAATTAATAATCCGGCCGACCTGCCGGATGATATGACCATCAAGGAAATCAAAGAGCCGGTGGTCCGGGTGAGTATGGTTATCCCGACCGATTGCATCGGCATAATTATGCAATTATCGGACAGCCGACGCGGCAAGACGGTCCGGACCGAATATATCAGCCCGACCAGAGTGATACTTACTTATGACCTGCCGCTGGGCGAGATTATCTACGATTTCTACGATAAACTCAAATCCGCCACGCGCGGATATGCGACAATGGATTATTCATTCAAGGACTACGAGGCGGCCGATTTGGTGAAACTGCGCATCCTGGTGGCGGATTCCGAAGTGGATGCCTTTTCCAGCATCGTGCACCGCGATGAAGCCGAGTCCAAAGGCAGGCGAATTATCCAGACGCTGCGCAAGGAGATTCCGAAGCATTTGTTCCAGATAGCCCTGCAGGCCAGCATCGGCAAACGGGTGGTTGCCCGCGAGAATATCAGCCCGCTGGCCAAACACGTCACCGGCAAGTGCTACGGCGGCGATATCACCCGGAAACGCAAACTCTGGGCCAAGCAAAAGGAAGGCAAAAAGCGGATGAAGGCGGTCGGCCGGGTGGAAATCCCACAGGAAGCGTTCCTGGCCGTGCTGGGCGGTAGTGTGGCAGTTTGAGCGGAGCGAATTATGGTCCATCCTAAAGGTGAATCGGCTGTACCACCTTTAGGGCTGCCAACTATACTGGGCTGATAACGCCCCAGCCCCCCGTCCCGATGGCCATCGGGGCGGAAGGCTGGGTCTAACAGCCCAAGTATAAAGAAACGGAGTAACCAATGTATAAATCTTTAGAGTGGTTCCGGAGTAACATAGAGGTCTTCTTGATTGCCTTTATAATGGCGATGCTGATACGTTGTTTCACCGTGGAGGTCTTCAAGATTCCGACCGGCTCAATGGAGCCGACCCTGCACGGCAGTTACACGGACGGCGACCGGATTATCGCCAATAAGTTCAGGTATTATTACAGCAAGCCGGCCCGGTTTGATGTAGCGCTGTTCAAATTCCCGCTGGACAAAACCAAGAACTTCGTCAAGCGCATCGTCGGCCTGCCGGACGAGGAACTGATGATTAAAGAAGGCAATATCTACTACCGGCCCAAGGAACAGGACAAGACCGCAGTCAGTCCCGACACGAAGTGTCGGGATAAATTCCTGATTGCCAAGAAACCGCTGGATGTCCAGGAATCAATCTGGATAGATGTTTTTGACTGGAAGACAAACGGCGGCACGTTTGAGGCACTTGCGGCCAAATGGGAAATGCCCGACCGGCAGAAAGCAGATTATCTGGCCGACAACGGTATGTTAACCATCGGCCCCAAACCGGCCGAATTCGTTTACCGCGAAACTATTAAGGATAAATACCCGAATGACAGCGGCGGCCGGAATAATGTCCAGGATATAAAGTTTGCCGCCCGGTGCCGGCTGATGACCGAGGACACGGAGTTGAGGATAAAATTGAAATCGGTCTCGGAACAATCCGGCATCAACGAGTTTACGGTCAGAATCGCGCCCGGCAAATCCGAAACGACCAGAGTTGAAAATACATTTGAACATAAAATAAGTTCACCGCTTACGGTCAAAACCATACCGCTCAAATTTGACTTCGCACTTAATAAGGACTATTTGGTGGAATTTATGAACTTTGACGGCTCGGTTTATGTCACGGTGGACAATACCGTTATCCTGAAATATGATTACGCCAATTTCTTGGGAGATATGTCATTCGGCTGGGCGATTCCGGTTGAGCAGGTTTCATTGGACACCACCGGCAACGGCAAGCCCGTCCCGAATGCTTTCGGGACTAATAGGGGCATCGTCATATCCGACCTGAAAATCAGCCGTGATATCTACTATGCCAGCAACTACAACGGACGCGGGACCTTTGAGGAAGGCAAACCCGAACTCGTTCCGCCGGGCAAATATGTCGTTATGGGCGATAATGTCCCCAACAGCAAGGATAGCCGCCTCTGGCGGGTCAAGAAGGTCATCCTCAAGAACGGCACAGTCATTGAATGCGATGGCGATTACTTCCGGGATGACGGCAGAGAAATCCAGATATTCAGGGATGAATCCCAGAACCGGGGCGGCGATATCTGGGGCATCCCCCATACCCTAAAAATGGAAGATATTCTTGATATTAAAGAGGAATATTATAAGTTCATTGATGCCGACGAGGTCTTCGGCAAGGCGGTGATGGTCTACTGGCCGCCTAAACGGTGGAAATTCATAAGATAACGATTTCCACAAATTATAACCGCCTAAAACCTATTATAAATAAGAGGTTATGGCTATGCAGCGGACAATCTAAGCGGACTCTGCGGCTTGAATAGGCACAAATAATGCCTTTATTCACGGACGTGCGCACGGAATAAACCGAATAGTCTAATATAACACTATAAATTGTAATAAGTTATAATAAGGCATCCGGACTGTATTTTAAGCCGTTAGATTGTAATAAGTTATAGGAATGTGAATAGCCGATTTAAGCGCTGGCGGGCCGATTTATAGCGTGAAATACTCAACTTTTATGCTCAATAATTATCCACAAGTTATCAACACCGAAAAACCCTTATAAATTGTATGCTTTTACGGGTAGAAAAACTGGTCAAGATATACACCGGCCGCCGGGTGGTGGACGAGGTCAGTTTTGAGATAAACGAAGGCGAGATTGTCGGTCTTTTAGGCCGCAATGGCGCCGGCAAAACCACCACCTTTAAGATGACCATCGGCCTTATCCTGCCCACCAATGGCAAGGTCTCGTTTAATAGCAGGATAAACGGCAATAGACAGGACCGTCAGTGGGTGGAAATTACCAACCTGCCGATGTATCAGCGGGTCAGATACGGTATGGGCTACCTGCCCCAGGAGCCGTCGGTATTCCAGAACCTGACTGTAGAAGAAAACCTGTTGGCCATACTGGAAAGCAGGTCCGGCTTGAGCAAAGGCCGGCGCCTGTCCGAAGCCGCCCGCCTGCTGAACGAATACGGACTGAGCCGTCTGGCCCGTCAAAAGGCATACACCTTATCCGGTGGCGAGAAACGCCGGCTGGAAATCTGCCGCGCCCTGATAACCTCGCCCTCGCTTATCCTGCTTGATGAACCATTCTCCGGCGTTGACCCGATTGCCGTCAACGAGATACAGGATATCATCAAGAAACTGAAAACTAAAGGCATCAGCATCCTGCTGACCGACCACAATGTCCGCGAGACGCTGACCGTTACGGACCATTCTTATGTAATTAACGAAGGCGGAATTATCTGCCGCGGCACGCCGTCCGAAATTATGAACGACCCGATGGTCAGGACTAAATACCTGGGTGAAAGATTCAGGATGTAGTTATTCCAGATTGTCATTGCGAGTCCCGATGGCTATCGGGACGTGGCAATCTGACACGGAAGAGAAAATAAGGGATTCATTATGAACAAGAAAATCATGTTACCATTTATTATTCTGCTGGGCTGGTTGATACCAGGTGCGGCCCACTGGATGCTCAACAGCCGCGTCAAGGGATATATTATATTTTCGCTTACCTGCCTGACCCTGGCCATCGGACTGCTCCTTTCCGATTTCCGGACTCTTCGTTTTATGGACAACCACTTTTACTATCTGGGCCAATTCGGCTGCGGACTGGTCTTCCTGGCCAACCTGTTCCTGACCGGCGGTCACCCGCTCGGAGTAATATCACTGCCCTATTTTGAGATTGGCTTGCTGTACACCTGCGTGGCGGGCACGCTCAACCTCGTTCTTCTGTTAAGTCTGTTCCAGCCCCGCATAAGTGCCCCTCTGAGCGGGAGGCACTGCGGTGCTCCGGGACTGACTGCGGTCTTGCCCGTGCCGGCCGCACCTGAAGAGGAAGTAAAATGATACTTTATTTTATTTCAATTATCGGCCTGTTTCTGTTAATTGCAATGATTATCTCGCTGGGGCTCGGCCTGGCTCTGCCCACTGACGATATCAAGATAATTACCCGGGTCGCATTAAAGAACTTGCGACTGTTGTGCATTATGGTATTAGTAATTTGCCTGATAATCATTATCATTTAGAGACTGTTAGCATACAGCCACGAAGCGGCTGGAGACGTTACAGTCTCTTATCCCGATGAATCCCGTCATGACGGGCCGACATCGGGATACATAGAAAGGAACGCTATGAACATAGAATCTACGCCGATACCTACCCCAGGGGATATGGGTGGCCCGCTCAAGGCCATTTACCAGGGTATGGAAGAATCCCTAACCAATATCTTTGAAACAGTGCGCACCGGCCAGGCATCGCTCCTGATGCCGGCCAAAACAATGAATACTGTCATTACCGCCAAAATACAGGAAATCGGCCAGGCCGCAGCCAGTCCCCCCGATGGACATCGGGGGGGCCAGGCCCAAAACACCGACCATAACCACAAAGTGGCCGGCGATATGACCAAACGGCTTGATATCATCCGGACCAACCTGGAGAAACTGATTACCCTGGCCGAAGATAAAACCGTAAAGGGCGTCCTTTTCAGCGATAAGGCCGTTCAGGAACTGGGCTATCTGATTGGCAGCGCCAAGTATCTGTTCCGGTGTATGAACGATGCGGTCACCACCAAAAACCCCACGCTCATAAAGTATGTCATTGACACGGCCGGCGCGCTGGAGGACTCGGCCGACAAGTTCAGCCAGGAACACGAAGAACGGCTGGTGGCCGGCCTCTGCCAGCCCCAGTCCTCGGCCATATTTATTGATATGCTCAATAACCTGAAATCCAGCCTCTGGCATCTCAAGGCGCTAAGCCGTAAGGCACAGTATCTTTAATCTTGACAGGAAAAAGATAGGTTGTATCATACGCATAATTAATTATGTCCGACACTGTAATATTAGGTGATTTTGAACTGCGCAAGGACCAAATGCTGGGCAAGGGCGCCTGGGGCGAGGTCTTTGTCGGCAAACAAGTCTCGCTCAACCGGCCCGTGGCCATAAAAGTCCTCAAGAAAGAACTGACCGAAGACCCCGAATTCGTGCGCCGGTTCCGCCGCGAGGCCGAGACGCTCGCCAAACTGGTAGACGAGAACATCGTCCAGGTCTACGGCGCCGGCACCTACGAGGGCTCGCACTTCTTTGCGATGGAGTTTGTCCACGGGATGTCGCTCCAGAAGTTCATTGAACGCGGCCGTAAGTTTTCCCCTGAAGAGGTCATCTATGTCGGGCTGGCCGTGGCCAAGGCGCTCAGGTCCGCATGGGAAAGCCCGGCCCAGATTGTCCACCGCGACATCAAACCGTCCAATGTGATGGTCTCGTTCACCAGTTCACTGCTCACCTCAAAACAGGCCGCCGCCGGCCAGAAACGATACGAAACCCAGCGCTTTATGGACATTGATATCAAGGAATCGCATATCAAGGTGATGGATTTCGGACTGGCCTAGGTCGTCAGCAGCGAAAAGGATGCCACCCTGGTCGGCACCGTCATCGGCACGCCCAAATATATCTCGCCCGAACAGGGGCTGGGTAACCCGGTTGATATCCGTTCCGATATCTACTCATTAGGAATGGTCTTATACGAGATGGCCACCGGCCGCCTGCCTTTTGCCAGCGACAGCGCGGTGAGTATGATACGTCATCACATCTACGATACGCCGCTGGCGCCGACCCAGTTCAATGCCGCCATCCCGGTGGATTTGGAATCAGTCATCCTCAAATGCATCCAGAAAGACCCCAACCACCGTTATCCGACCCCGGCCGAGTTGCTGTCCGATTTGGATGCGCTCAAGATGTCCCGTGCGCCGCTATATGCCCAGCAGTCAATGGCCAATATGGGCGCCACAATGCTGGTAAAACCGCAGGCCAAATCAGGGCTCAAGACCTTCCTGGTAGTTATCCTGCTCATGGGAGCGCTCGGCGCGGCCGGCTACTACGGCTATCCGCTCCTGATGGCCAAACTTAAGAAACCGGAACCGCCGGCGCCAATACCGGTCGCCACCACTACCACGCCGCCGCCCACCACCATCGTGATTGAGCGAACCAAGGACGAAGACCCGGCCAAGCGGGTGGAACAGATAATTCTGCAGGCACAGCGCCTGATGGAACACGAAGACTACGACGAAGCCAAACGCCAACTCACCGCCGCCTACGGACTGTCACCCAATAACGAGGTTATCAACAAACTCCTGTCCGAGGTTGACCAGAAACGAACCGCCAAGTTGGAACGGGAAAAAGAGCAGGTCAAAAAGGACCAGATAGAAAAAGACTACAACGAGTATCTAAAGAAAGGGATGGATGAACAGGTCCGTAAAAACTGGGACGGCGCCTATACGATGTTCAAGAAGGCAATGGAGAATAAGGATAGCCCTGAGGTAAGGGAAAAGATTCAGGAAGTCTCCCGGATGCTGGAACGCCAGCGCCAGTATAAGAAACTGCTGGCCAAGGCCGAGACGTTGGAAAAGGCCAAAGACTACGAAGAGGCCATCCAGATATACGAACAATCAAAACAGTTCACCGACAACGTCGATGAGCCCAAGAACCTCATCGCCCGCTGTCTGGACAAGCAATACGACATCTGGTATGAAAAAGGCGTGGGACTGATGAACCGCCATAAGTTCATCAGCGCCGAAGATGCCTTCAACCAAGCGCTCAAGATTAAGCCCGGCGCCAGGGATGCGCTGGCCAAAATCTCGGAAATGAAATCAGCATTGCCGCCCAATATGGTCTTCATTGAAGAAGGCGATTTCCTGATGGGCGAGACCAAAACCAAAACCAACCTGCCCTCATTTTATATTGATAAATACGAGGTGGCCAACCAGGATTACAAACTGTTCCTTGACTATATCAACAAAACCAACGACCACAGCAAATGCCATCCGGAAGAGAAGGCGACGATAAAGAACAAGAACCACACGCCGCAGTTCTGGGTCAACGGCGATTTCCCGCCGCCCGAGGCCAACCTGCCCGTGGTCGGCGTTGACTGGTACGACGCCTACGGCTATGCGGCCTGGGCCGGTAAACGACTGCCCACCGAGTCCGAATGGGAAAAGGCCGCCCGCGGCACGGACGGCCGCATCTATCCGGGCGGCTGGACCGATGCCGCACAGGTCAAGGCCAATGTCAAAGGCGTCGGCTCCGGCGCACCGGCCGCGGTCACCACCTACGCCGAAGATACCAGCCCTTACGGATGTTCCAACCTGACCGGCAATGTCTCGGAATGGACTGCCGATTTGTGGACCTCCAAAAAAGGTGAAGAAAAAGTTGTCATCAGGGGCGGCAACTGGTATAATAGCGCCCATAAAGGACGTTGCTTTTACCGCGATAACCAACTGCAGTTTGAGCGGACCAAATATGTCGGCTTCCGCTGTGCGAAATATGTGAAGTGAGCCACAGATTACACAGATTGAATCCGTGAAATCCGTGGCTTGGGGAGGTAGATTATGAAAGGGATATGGAAAACCGGTCTGGGGCTTGTTTGTGTCGGCGTGTTAGCCGTCGGTTGCTGGGCCAAGCCGGCCTTTGTCCAGGACGAAATCAAGAAGGCCAAGGATGAAATCAATACCCAGCACGCCAAACAACTGGACGAAGGATTAAACAAGGTCACCACGGATATGAACAAACGGTTCGCCACCATAGAGACGTCCTATGCGCTGTCCACCAAGGTTGAGGCCGACCTCTATGCCTTCGGCCAGAAGATGATGAAGGAAGTGGAAGCCCGGCTGGAATCCATCAAGGCCATCGCCAAGGAACTCCAGGACCGGTTGGACACCTTCAAACTGGCCAACGAAGGCGACCTGAAAAAACTATCCCAGGACCTCAAGACCGCGGCCAATATCCTGCTCAAGCAGTTGAAAGAGCAGAAAGAAGGCATTGACCGGGCGATGGAGGAACTGGAAAAAGGCGAGTGGGTCAAGGACAACGAGGAACCGCCGGTGCCCGAACCGCCGAAGTAAACCACGGATTACACGGACTCCGTGTCTCTGTGCCACGCCATGTCGGCATGGCATGGTCTCCGTGGTGAAAATAAATGTTCAGACAGGGCCGGTCATTATTCAGCCAGGACTCGCCCGGGCGAACCACTGCCCTTGAGCAGTTAATCAACCTCGCGCCGCTGGCCGATATCATCTTTACGCTCCTTCTGTTCTTTATGCTCACCTCCCCTTTCATCACCCAGTGGGGTATCAAGGTCCAACTGCCGGCTGTCCAGAATGTCACCAATATCCGGCCGTCCGAGATAGAAGTAACCGTACGGTCGGATGACCGTATCTTTATCAAAGAAAAAGAAGTCTCGCTCCAGGAACTGATGACCGAATTCCGCAACTTTGCCAAGGTCAACCAGGCCGTCATAATTACCGGCGACAAGGACGCATCGCTGGGCCGGACACTGGCCGTCTGGGATGCGGCCAAAACCGCCGGCATCAGGGAACTAAATATCCGAACCAAACTGCCCCGGAAACACGAATGACACGAATCCATGGTCCATCCTAAAGGAGAATAGGCTGTACCACCTTTAGGGCGAATTGCACGAATTATTCGTATGATTCGTTTTATTACTGAACTCTTGCGAAACGCCCCCTCTGTCATTCTGAACGGAGCGAAGCGGAGTGAAGAATCTGCATTTTATGAGGGTTTGGGACGAGATTCTTCGTCCCGACACTCCGTGTCGGGACTCAGAATGACACTTTTTGGGTGGTTTATTTCCCATTTCGCAAGAGTTCAGTTATTAGTGGGATTCGTGTTAATGGGTCTTTGTGGTGAATGCCCCTTCACTGCCCCACCAACGTCGGCATCGTCCGGTCCGTGGTGTCCCCCAGCCCTAATTGGCCGGTAGAGTTATCACCCCAGGTCCAGAGCGTCCCGTTGGTCTTCAGGATGGCAACTGTGAACCAGCCCCCGGCCGCGGCGGACAGATAGGTGGCAGTGCCAATTTTGGTCGGCGTGGTTCTGTTCGCCGTATCGCCCAGCCCTAATTGTCCTTTGGAATTATCGCCCCAGCCATAGAGCGTGCCGTCTGACTTGATGGCGACGGTGTGTAAACCACCCGCGACTATATCAACCCAGTCCGTATCCGCCCCGACGGGTGTCGGGGACAACCGGTTCGTTCCCGCGCCGCTGTCACCCAACCCCAACTGGCCGGATTCGTTATCGCCCCATGCCCAGAGCGTACCGTCTAACTTGCGTCCGATAGTGTGCGCCCCGCCTGCGGCCACCTGCGCCCAGTCCGTCTCTGTCAACACTTCCTGAACGGGCAGGTAGCGCTCGGCGATATCGCCCAGCCCCAACTGGCCGGATGAGTTATCGCCCCAGGCCCAGAGCGTACCATCGGCCTTCAGGGCAACCGTATGCGAGCCGCCCGCACGCACGGACGTCCAGTCGCTGTCCGACCCTATCTTGCTGATATAACTCCGGTCAAGTATATCACCCAGCCCCAATTGTCCGTTAAAGTTATAGCCCCAGGACCAGAGCGTGCCGCCGCTCTTGCGGGCGATGTTGTGGAACTCGCCGGCCGTAACCTGAATCCAGTCCGTGTCATAATCTATCCGGTAAGGCGACTTCCGGTTTGTGCCCCAGCCGCTGGTGCCGGTGCCTAATTGTCCGAATTCGTTGTCACCCCAGGCCCAGAGCGTGCCGTCGTTATTTATGGCAACGGTGTGCGCATCGCCGGCCGTGACCTCAGCCCAATCCGTATCCAAGCCAATCTGGACCGGCCACAGCCGGTTCGTTCCCGCACCGCTGTCACCCAGCCCCAACTGGCCGACTGAATTATCACCCCAGGAGCGGAGAGTCCCGTTAGCCATCAACGCAACCGTGTGCGCGCCGCCAACCGTAATCTGCGACCAACCCCGCACCGGTATCGCCGCCGCGCTGGTATAGTTGCTGTAACCGGTTGAATTATATGCCCTGACCCGGTAATAACAAACGATTGGTTCAGGCGCATTGGCATTGGTATAATCTGCGGCATTCTGCCCGACCGTGGCAATCTGGGCGTAAAGGCCGGTGGCGGAGTCCTTGCGCTCTATGGCAAACCCGGTCTCGTTATAAGAATGGTCAACCCAGTTAAGCGTAACGATGGCGCTTGAAACCGCCGTGGCGGTCAGCCCGGTCGGCGCCTCCAACAGCGTGGCCGCCGGCACGATATTGGAATAGGTTGACCGGCCGGCTGAATTATAGGCGCAGACCCGGTAATAATACGGCGCCCCCTCTATCAGGTAGGCATTGGAGTAGGTGGTGATGCTTGGGCCGGTCATCGTCAGCATCGCAAAGTTGAGGCCGTCCGAAGAACGCTCTATCCGGTAACCGGACTCATTGTTGGAATTATCCTGCCAGACAACGGTCACCTGGGTAGGCGAGATAGATGCGGCCCAGAGGTTGGTGGGCGGCGCTATGGCGGTGGTGGCCTGGGCGATGTTGGAATAAGCAGAGTTACTCAGTGATTTATAGGTGCAGATGCGATAATAATAAGTCGTCACCTCGCTCAAAGCGGTATCGCTGGAAGCCGTCATATCCGCATTAGCCAGCGCCAGATAACTAAAGGTGATACCGTTGGTGGAACGCTCCAGCCGGAAACCGTCCTAGTTATCCTTGGATTTGTTCATATTATTTATTTATGACAATGACAGATAACAAAACCGGCGTGTGGCTGATTGGCGCTTATGGGTCGGTCGCCACCACCGCCCTCATCGGCGCACGCTCGCTGGCTAAGGGTTTGATCAAGCCCACCGGACTGATTACCGAACTGCCGGAAATAACGAGATTGCTTCGTCGTCCCGCCGGGACGCCTCGCAATGACATACTAGAGTTTGATAACCTCGTCTTCGGCGGGCACGAAATCCGCAAGTCTTCATTCAAGGACTCTATTAAACAACTCCAGCAGACCGGCATCCATATCCCGTCAGAATTATTGGTCAAAATAAAACCAGACCTGAAACAGATAGAGCCGGATATCCGACAGGGACTGTCTTTCACCGCAGAGTCGCCGAGAGCGCAGAGATTGCCGCTGGCGGAAATGGTAAACCGTTTGGTTGATGATATAACCGGGTTTAAGAAGAAACATTCTCTGGAGCGGGTGATAGTGGTCAACCTGGCCTCCACTGAACCGCCGATGGCCGAAGGCGCGCATACCAAAACGCTCAAGGGTTTTGAGACCGCCTTGAGCCACACATTCGCTTCGCTCAGTGCAAGCAGATTAGGATTATTTCAACCAAGCGTTCTTTACGCCTATGCGGCGTTCAAGGCCGGTTGCCCTTATATCAACTTCACGCCCTCGGCCGGCGCGTCCATCCCGGCCCTGCTCCAGATGGCCCGGAAATTGAAACTGCCCCACTGCGGCACGGACGGCAAGACCGGCGAGACACTGGTCAAGTCCGCTCTGGCGCCGATGTTCAACTACCGCAACCTCAATGTCCTGTCCTGGCAGGGTTATAATATTTTAGGCAACTTAGACGGCAAGGCCCTGGCCGACCCGGCGGCCTGTAAATCCAAGATAGACAGCAAGAGTAACGTCCTGTCCAATATCCTCGGTTACCAGCCGCACAGTTTCGTTGGGATAGATTATGTTCCTTCTTTAGGCGACTGGAAGACGGCCTGGGACTTCATCCATTTTGAAGGGTTCCTGGGCACGAAGATGGCGATGCAGTTTGTCTGGCAGGGATGCGACAGCATCTTAGCCGCGCCGCTGGCGCTGGACCTGATCCGGCTGGTTGACTTAGCGCACCGGCAGGGCGAATCAGGCGAACTGGCCCACTTAGCGCTATTCTTCAAGAAACCATTGGGAACCAAGGAAAACAACCTGCATAAACAGTGGGAATTACTTAAAAGTAAACTGATTTAACGGATTCAACTGATATTTAATCTGATTAATCTGTTTAATCCGTTTACATAAAAGGAGCATTAAATGCAAATCATAGAACCGCACATCCATATGTACGCCCGGACAACGGACGACTACGAGGCGATGAAGCAGTCCGGCTATGTGGCCGTGATTGAACCGGCCTTCTGGTCCGGCACGGACCGCTCGTCCGAGAGCAGTTACTTTGACTACTTCCGGCACCTGCTGGAGTTTGAACACGCCCGAGCCGCCAAATACGGACTCTACCATTACTCATTCCTGGGCGTCAACGCCAAGGAGGCGCGCCATACCGCCATTGCTTTCAAGGTCATTGACGGGCTGGAAGAATACCTCAAACACCCCAACTGCTTAGGCGTAGGCGAAATCGGGCTTGACCTGATTACGCCCGATGAGGAAGAGGTCTTCCGCAGACAGGTCAAAATAGCCGAGAAACACAAACTGCCCGTGATTATCCACTCGCCGCATACCAACAAACGGGTCGGCGTGGAGCGCCTGATTAAGATACTGTTAGAAGAAAAGGCGGACCTGAAACGCTACGTGATGGACCATAATACCGAGGAGACGATGGGCACCACCCTGAAACAGCCGCATCTGATGGCCGGCATCACGCTGTATCCGACCAAGGTCAACAACGAGCGGGCCGCCGCGCTGATAAAGGAATACGGGGCCGAGCGCATCCTGATTAACAGTTCGGCCGACTGGGGCAAGTCGTATCCGCTGAACGTGGCCCAGGCCGCCGCCCAGTTCCCGGCATTGGGACTCAAAGACGATGCCATCCGCAAGGTCACCTTTGAGAATGCGCATAGATTCTTCTCGCAGTCGGCCAAGTTCAAGATATAATAAATTCACCGCGGAGACGATGAGAACGCAGAGGTGGTAATATTTCGCGCTCCGCGAACTCTGCGCCTCTGCGGTAAGCGAATATTATGCGGTTTGCCTATAGCACCAACGCCTTTAAGAAATACAGTCTTGAAGAAGCAATCAGATTGATTAAGGAAATAGGATTTGCGGGCGTGGAACTCCTGGCCGACCGGCCACACCTCTACCCGCCGGATTACAGCCAGCAGAAAGTCAAGACGCTCAAAGACCAACTCAACGCGCTCGGGCTCAAGGTCTCCAACCTGAATACATTTACCATGGAAGGATATCCGGGCGGTGATATGCATCATCCGTCCTGGATAGAGAAAGACGCCAACCTGCGGCGTGTTCGGATTCAGCATACCAAAGACTGCCTGAAACCGGCCAGGGAACTTGACTGCCCTAATATCTCCATCCAGCCGGGCGGACGGGTGGAACACCTCTCGCCCGATGAGTCTATGAAGGTATTTATAGAAGGACTCAACGAGGTAATCCCGCTGGCCCGCCAACTTAATATAAGAATACTGGTGGAGCCGGAGCCACATCTACTGATGGAAAATGCAAAGCAGTTTGAGGAGTTTATTACGAAAGTAGAAACTGGTGTAATTGGGTTAAATTGCGATGTGGGCCATTTTTACTGCGCGGGCGAAGACCCGACCGCGGTCATCCGTAAACTGGCCAAACATATCCACCATATCCATATTGAGGACATCAAGAACCGGGTGCATAACCACCTGATATGCGGCCAGGGCGAGATGGATTTTAAGGCCATCTTTGATGCCCTGCAAGATATTAAATATAATGGAATTATTAGCGTGGAGTTATACCCTTATCAGGATAGGCCGGTGGAGGCGGGGGAACAAAGCTTAAAGTTCCTGCAACAATACACTTAATGACGAATACCTAATGACGAATAACGAAAGAATGTCCAAATACCTAATGTCTAATTTAGACATTTTGTCATTCAGGCATTATTTCGTCATTAGGGTTTAGTCATTAGTCATTATGCAATACCCTATGAAGTTTCTAACCACCCAACTACGCTTAGTGCGGCTACCAAATATCTTCACAGCCATCTCCAACATCTGGGCCGGCAGCGTCATTGCCGCATCGGGAACCCCGAACTGGTTAAATGTTCTGGTCGGCTCAATCGCCTCGGCCGCGCTCTATGCCGGCGGCACGACACTGAACGATTATTGCAACCGTGAAGAAGACCGCCGTAACCGTCCGAACCGCCCGATTCCGTCCGGCGCCATCAGCCCGCAACTGGTGCTGGTTTTAGCCGTCATCCGTCTGACGGTCGGCGCCGGGCTGGGATTCATTATCTCAACCGATGCCGGCGTCATCTCCTGCGCCATTGCCGTCAGCGCCGTGCTCTATAACCGGCTTAAATCACGGACCGGCGCCGCCATATTCCTGATGGCGCTGTGCCGGGGACTGAACTGGCTCTTGGGATTATTGAGCGGTGCAAAAACAATTAATCCGTGTAATCCGTGGCTGCTGTTGCCGGCCGGCATATTCCTGTATATCGCCTCGCTGACCGCGGTTTCCAGGTGGGAAGAGAAAATCCCCTCAATGAAGCAGATAGTCAAATTGGGCATTGTGGCCATCCCGCTGATAGACGCCGCAATCGTCCTGTCATTCGGATACTACTGGCAGGGGCTGGCCATTGCTGCGCTGGTGATTCCCGCCATCATACTTGGTAAAATATTTGAAATGACATGATGATAATTTACTAAGGCATTAATTATTGAATAAATATTCTTGCCAACAGAAATAACTAATATAGAATATTAGAAATGCACAAAAGACGGATAAAATATCGGCTAAAAAGAACAAAGTCATCCCTAATAAAAGACCATACTCTAACCGGCTCAAGCCTCCTAACAAAGTTAGATGTTACCGGAAGACCAAATCTACAGTTCAATCAAATTCATTACGGTGATTGTACAGAGGGCATGAAAAATCTTCCAGCCAATATTATAGACCTGATTATCACAGACCCTCCGTTTGCTATAGACTTCAAGGCGCAACGGAGTAACTATAACCGCACCGCCTCTCGTGTATTAGAAGGATATAATGAAATCCCTAAAGAAAAGTATTATCATTTTACCCTGCAATGGATGAGAGAGGTTTATAAACTCTTGAAAGAATCCGGCAGTATGTATGTCTTTTCCGGCTGGAATAATCTCAAGGACATCCTGAACGCACTTGATGAAACAGGTTTTATTACAGTCAATCATATCATCTGGAAATATCAGTTTGGGGTGGTAACTAAGCGAAAATTTGTAACTTCACATTATCATTGTTTGTACGTCTGCAAGAATGACCAGAAACGCAAATTCCTGCCTTTTAGCAGGTTCAATAAAGAATCAAGAAACCAGGAAGGCAGAAGCCTGCACTATGAAGATAAAGAAGATGTCTGGTATATCAAAAGGGAATACTGGAATGGTGACCAGAAGACGCCGACCAAACTACCTGCAGAGTTAATCAGAAAAATCTTACTCTATTCCAGTGAAGAAGGCGATGTGGTATTAGACCCGTTTTTAGGTTCTGGTCAGGTGGCGGTCGTCACTAAGATACTCAAGAGACACTATCTCGGCTTTGAGATAGTCAAAGAATATTATGAGTTTGCCAAGAAGCGGCTGGCGAAAAACCTTTATGAGATAAACAAGACAAGATGAATTTCTTAACAACTACTCAACAGGTAGGTAAAATATTATCAAGCATTCCCAAGATGTGGGATGGCAGAAAATCTATTCTGGAAATGAAAGAATCCGGTTTCCCTCACTGGAAACAGATGGAATGGATTGGTTTTTATTTCCAGTTCCTATGTGAGCACTATTTGGCAAAAGTTATAGAAATACCTGGCCCACGCTATGGCAATGTTAGGTTTGACGGGCTAAAAGATATCCCCTGGGACTTCAAAACGCACGCAATGAATACATCAAGCCATCAGATTATTGTCAATGACAGCCAGGCAACCGCACAAGCAATAAAAGACTATGGAGCGGTCGGACTGATTCTATCAATAGGGAAAATATTATACAACGATGAAAAACGAACTTTCCAGAAATGGCATCAGGCACTCAAAGGTGGTAAATCCAAATATGAAAGAGAGCGAATAAAACGAGGCGCTTGGTCAAGACTGAGAAAAGTATCGTTTAACCTGCAGCAGATTTCATTTATCAGGATAACCGATGATACCCTGGTCAAATGCGGTTCTTTCCAAGGCGACTTCAGGAACTCCAACGGAAACCCACGAAGAGAAAAAATCCTGATAGACCTTGAGGAAATAGATAAAGAACTGGTATATCTTGTGGAGTTTTAACTGATGTTTATATTTTGGGTACCCTTTAAAGTGATTATCAATAGTTCGCAACGATTTAGTAGAAGTTCTCTATGAAGAAAAAGATATCTATTGTCCTTAATATCGTCGGGCTGTCGCCCAAACTGCTGGAAAAGACCAGTCTCCTGCCCAACATCACCGCGCTGAAGAAAGAAGGCACCTACCGGAAGATGACGCCGACCTTCCCGGCCGTAACCTGTTCGGTCCAGGCGAGCCTGCTGACCGGCAAGCCGCCGGCCGACCACGGCATTGTCGGCAACGGCTGGTTTGACCGGGCCGGTATGCAGACCCAGTTCTGGGCGCAGGAGAATGCCCTGGTGCGCGGTCCGCGTATCTGGGACATTATGAAAGAGCGCAACCCGGTCTCCAAAATCGCCGTCCTATTCTGGCAGAACTCCAAATACATCAATGCCGACATCGTCATAACGCCGGCGCCGATGCATACCGATAAGGGAATGTTTGAGTGGTGCTATTCCAAACCAACCGGCTATTATGAACAAGTCACACAGAAATTAGGAACATTTTCATTAAAGGACTACTGGGGCCCGCTGGTCAGCGTCAAGTCCAGCCAATGGATTGCCCAGGCCGCCCTGCAGACGCTCAAACAGGAATCGCCGGATATGACACTGGTTTATATCCCGCACCTGGATTATATCAGCCAGCGCCAGAGCCCGGATTCGCCTGCAGTGGAAAAGGATTTGGGATTGGCCGACCAGATACTCGGAAAGTTCCTGTCATTCCGCGATGAATACGGTAAAGACGATGTCGTGATATTCGTGGTATCCGAATACGGGCTAACGCCGGTGACCGGAGCCGTCTTCCCGAATAGAGCGCTCCGCCAGGCCGGACTGCTGAAAGTCCGCGAGATTGCCCCTGCGGGACAAGGCGGGGCCGAATACATAGACTTTGAACAGAGTTCGGCCTTTGCCGTGGCTGACCACCAGATAGCGCATATCTACTGTAAGAAGAACGCAATAGCAGAAACAAAGAAAGCGCTGGGCCAGGTTGACGGCATAGACCGGGTACTTGACCGCAGTGAACAGTTAGAATTACAGATACATCATCCGCGCAGCGGCGAACTGATTGCGCTGGCCAAACCGGATAAATGGTTTGCCTATTACTACTGGGACGATAACGTCAAAGCGCCCCACTACGCCCGCACTGTGGACATCCACAACAAACCCGGTTACGACCCGGTAGAGTTATTCGTGGATATGAAAACGATGTCCATCCCGCTGGCGCCGGAACTGGTCAAGGGTTCGCACGGACTGCCCGCCCGAACGACTGGCGTCGTCCAGTCGGGCGGGCCTGGCCGGACCGATGCCCATCTGGCCGTGATGCTCTGCTCTGATGCATCCCTCAATGACTATGCCCCTGAGCCATTCAGCGCCACCCAGTTCCTCGGGATGCTCTATCGGGTTATATGAAACCATTAAAGGTTATAATTTTACTCTGCGCTCTCAGCGTCTCTGCGGTGATACCGGCGCACGCAGATAACATTGCCGACCTGAAGAAGACCGTCACCGACAAATCATACAAAAACTACTGGGACCGACTCCGCGCCATAGACAAACTGGGCGAAACCGGCAATAAAGAATCAACTGTTATCTTAGCCGACCTGCTGGACGACGACGAGCCACCCATCCGCGAGGCGGCCGTAATGGCGCTGGGCAACCTCAGCGATGCCGAAGCGATTGAATACCTGGCAAGCACGCCACTATTCCATCCGAAATCATCACGTTGTCGCTGGCACTGCGCCTGGGCTTTAGGGCTAATCAAAAATGACAAAGCCCTGCCCCAACTGCTCAAGGCGCTCAACGACCCTGATGAAACGGTTCAGGTAAAGACGCTCCAGGCCATCGGCGTCCTGCCTAACGGTGCCACGGCATCAGAGACGCTCATCAAGAAGTTAAACGACGGCAACCCCTATGTCCGTGACGCGGCCGCATCGGCCTTGGGCGCACTAAAATACCAGCCGGCCCTGCCCCACTTGCTCAAGAAAGTAAACGACTCCCAATGGCCGGTCAAGGCGGCAGTCCTGGAAGCCGTTACCGCGATAGACCCCAAATCAGCGCTGGCCTATGTAACCGCCGGGCTGAAGAACTCCGCACTTGAAATCAGGATTGTATCGCTGGAGTTATTGCCGCGGCTGGCTGCTGACAAGACCGCAGTCAGTCCCGCACTTATGCGGGACAAACCAACGCTCATAAAATACGCCTCAGAACTGCTGGTGGACAAGAACGATGCGGTCCGGGCCAGCGCTGTTCTGGTGCTGCGTCAGATGCGCGATAAGAACTGCGTGGCTCCACTAATTCAGCAACTCAACCGCGCCCGGTGGCGCCTGCGCTACGATATCATCACCGCCCTGAAAGACCTGACCGGCGCGCCGCTCGGTTATAAAGCAACTTCTTGGACCGGCTGGTTTGAAGCCAACAAGGACC